>JBEVEQ010000186.1:0-3622 GCA_040512715.1 Paenisporosarcina sp.
AATCCGTAATAAGGCGGTTAGTCGTTTGCGCGAAATAGGTGTAGCAATTACTGAACAAAATGATTTGGTTCAAGCAATTGATCCATCTGGCACTAAGGTTTTATTGATAGTTGACTAATGAAAGATTTCCTCGGGCTAATTGTGGCTCGAGGATTTTTTGTGACGATTGGAATAGATAATGTAGCGGAAAAACTTGATAATTTGGCTTTTGAACGTGTTATTCTAGCGTTAACCATCAATAATGTGGCGATTCGGCAGAATATTGTGGCGGAAGTGAATGTTTGTGTGGTCACATGAACGATCATGTGGCTAATATACCCATTAATGTAGAAACTCACAATTAATAGGGTGCTTACTCTTCGCACTATCAAAATTTCTCTTTCATTCATTCTATTGCTATACTATTTCTATCTTCAAGAGTGCCATTTTTCATTACTAAGGAGTTAGGCTCATGGTCGAGAAAACAAATTTACGCTTCGTTTTAGCAGGCTTGCTTTTAGCTATACTAATGGCTGCAATGGACAATACCATTGTTGCTACTGCACTAGGGTCGATATTGGCGGACCTAGGCGGTGTGGAGAGCTATGTGTGGATTACATCCGCATACGCTGTAGCTGTTTTGGCTGGGATGCCTATTTTCGGTAAATTATCTGATATGTACGGTCGAAAGCGCTTTTTCGTTTTCGGTCTAACCATTTTCTTAATTGGTTCCGCCTTGTGTGGGATTGCTGAAACTGTTCCTCAACTAGCGGTTTATCGTGCGATTCAAGGAATTGGTGGAGGTGCTTTATTGCCTATCGCTTTTACTATTGTATTCGACGTGTTCCCAGCTGAAAAACGCGGGAAAATGACAGGGATATTAGGGGCTGTCTTTGGTGCTTCTAGTGTTCTCGGTCCACTGTTAGGCGCTTTTATTACCGATACTATCAGCTGGCATTGGGTTTTTTATGTAAATGTACCACTAGGTATTGCTTCTTTAATTCTGATTCTTCGTTTCTATAAAGAAACGAAGCAACATGCGAAGCTAAAAATTGATTGGCTGGGTGCAATAACGCTTGTAACAGCCATTGTAAGTCTGATGTTTGGCCTTGAGCTTGGTGGTAAGGAGTTTGCATGGACTTCATGGCAAAGCATCTCCTTGTTTAGTATTTTCATTGTCTTCTTTATTGTGTTTTTATGGGCTGAGACAAAAGCTTCAGAACCTATTATTTCGTTTTGGATGTTTAAAAATCGTTTGTTTGCTTCATCTCAAGTATTGGCGTTTATATATGGCGCTACGTTTGTCGGTTTGACCATTTTCATCCCTATTTTTGTACAAGCAGTGTACGGCGGATCGGCAATCAATGCAGGAATTATTTTGATGCCGATGTTACTCGGTTCTGTTGTGGGAAGTGCCTTTGCTGGATTTGCACAATCACGAATGACTTATCAAAAAATCATGGTTATTTCAGTTGTGGTGTATTCAATAGGGATGATCTTCATGTCGACGATCACGCCAGAAACCAGTCGATTATTATTGACCATTTATATGATTTTAGTAGGTTTAGGAGTCGGATTTTCCTTTTCTCTATTGCCATCTGCAAGTGTTCATAAAATGGATTACCGACATCGTGGATCAGCTAACTCCACGAATTCCTTCTTCCGTTCGCTTGGTTTGGCTTTAGGAATCACGGTATTTGGATCGATTCAAACGAAATTATTAACGAATGAAATTACAGACAAACTTGGTGCTTCTGGCAATCAAGCATCTAAAACAGTTGAAAATTTACAAACGGTTTTCCAACCCGAACAACGTGCTCAAATCCCATCTAATATATTGGACGTTATTGTGTATGCTATGTCCAATTCAATATCGGCTACGTTTTTATGGTCACTCATTCCAATAGCGATTGCAGTCGTTGCCGTTTACTTTATGGGGAATGAGAAGTTAGAAGTTCCGAAAAAAGCTTCGTCAGAAAGGGTTTTACAAGATTAGCTCTAATTTTTACTAGTTTAATTTCAAAATTTACAAGTTTAGTCTTCAAATTTACTCGATTAGCTCTCCCAAATTTACTAGAATAAACAAATGGCCCTTTCGCTAATGCGAGGGCCATTTGTTTTTCATGAATTAATCACCGTTAAAAATGCTTCACCATATTTTTCGAGTTTATTGGCACCGACACCACTAACCTTCAAGAACTCCTCTTCGTCTTTCGGTCGTCGTGCACACATATCCTGCAAGGTTTTATCTGAGAAAATGACAAACGGTGGGACATTCGCTTCTTCAGCTAAACGCTTTCGAAGGATTCGTAACTCTTCAAACATTGGATCATTGTCCGCAATTTGTTTCGTCACCACAACTCCTTTTCTCAATACCTTACGATTCCCCTTAAGTACTTCTTTACTATTTTCAGTTACATAAATCGTTGGATAAGATCCGTGCTCTACTGCTAATAAATCTTGGGAAATCATAAACTCCATCAGATTTGCCACTTCTTTAGCACTGTAGTGTTTTAAAATCCCATAGGTCGTCAGCTTATCAAATCCAAATTCGATGACTTTTTTATTCTTAGAACCGGTTAGCACTTGAGCTGTCAGCATTTTACCAAACTTCTGCCCCATCCGGATAACGCAGGATAAAACCATTTGAGCATCGATAGTTACGTCCTGGCTTTCTCGGTCATCCATGCAATTGCTGCATCGTCCACATGCTTGCGCATCTGTATCACCAAAATAGTGAATAATGAATTGCTGTAAACAATTTTCTGTATGACAATAATCAACCATTCCTTGAAGCTTCACTAGCTCCCCTGGAATTCGACTTTGGTCTTGTGCTTGATCAATTAAGAACCTCTGCGTTTGAACATCCTGCGATGCATACATCAAAATACACTCACTTGGAAGTCCGTCACGTCCTGCACGTCCCGCTTCTTGATAATAACTTTCCATATTACGAGGAATTTGATAATGAATCACATAGCGAATATTGGATTTATCAATACCCATCCCAAAAGCATTGGTGGCGACCATAACGTCTACTTCATCCTTCAAGAAACGCTCTTGTTCGTATCTCCGGTCTTCATCAAATAGACCAGCATGATATTTAGCTACTTTTACGCCGCGTTTATGTAACATATCGTGAATATGGTCAACGGTTTTTCGAGTAGCTGCGTAAATAATGCCCGCTTCATTTTCATTTTTCTTTACATAATCTTTTACGAATTTCTCTCGATCTTGGCCAGGTATCACTGAAAATGATAGGTTGGAACGCTCAAATCCTGTCATTACCGTATGCTCTTCTTTTATTTCTAATATCCGGCAAATGTCTTCCCTTACTTGAGGTGTAGCAGTTGCAGTTAAAGCCAACACAGTCGGCGTATTCGGAAATAGTTCAGTCATTCTACTAATTAAGCGATAGCTCGGTCTAAAATCATGACCCCATTGTGAGATACAGTGGGCTTCGTCAACTGCAATGAGTGGCACCGGAATTCCTTGTAATTCGTTTAAGAAAGTCTGAGAATCTAATCGTTCCGGTGCAATATATAGTAATTTCACAGCTCCTCGTTGAACATCATAAAGGACTTCTCTCACTTCTTCATGACTGAGCGAGCTATTGATATATGCTGCAGAAATACCAGCTTCT
>JBEVEQ010000265.1:0-4920 GCA_040512715.1 Paenisporosarcina sp.
TGCATGGACACGATAAGGAAAAAGCGAATTCGATAAAATTGGGGGAGAAAAAATGAAGGTTTTATCAATGATACAACCATGGGCAAATCTTTTTGTCCTTGGTGAGGCAAAATACGAAACGAGGTCTTGGAAAACGAATTATCGTGGACCATTGGCAATTCATACAAGTAAAAAAATAGATAAGGCTGTCACTCGACATGTGGCAATCAAATCTTTGCTCGGTAAGCATGGATACAACGAGGAGAATCTTCCAACCGGCATGATTATTGCAGTATGCGATCTTGTGAATTGTTTGAAGGTAACGGAAAATAATGAGACTTGGGCGATTCTCGAAGATGGGCGCATTGTGTCGGGTAATGATTATTTTATAGGTGGATACCCAGTAGGTGGTTATGTATGGGAAGTTCAGAATATGAAAATGTTGGACGAATTCATTCCTGCTAAAGGCCAGCTTGGATTATGGGAGCATGTCTTATAGCATGCAGGAAAGGGTGCTTATGTAAAGCCTACTTTTTACTAAATTCTCTCTTATTTTACCAAATTTGAAACTTTTCTTCATTAAACTCGTAATAATGTAAAAGGGGAGAAATTATCATGCTTGCATTGTTCGACAAGAACCACAATGTACTGATTATTGGAGTATTAATGTTATACATAATTAATACCGTTTTAATCAAATCGGATATGTTTTCTATTATCCTTTTTGCGTTGTTTGCCTTGTTTCAACTTTTGAGACTTCGAAAAAGCATTGCGAAACTATCTTTATTGCAAATAGGTATCATCATTTTGGTTTTTTTCGCTACCATCGCTCTACTCGTATTCCTATTTATGTGGCTTAACCACTTGGATAGCATTGGGTTTTTATCATTTCCAGACTGGTTAATGTTTGTTATTCAAATTGCATTAATCGTCCTATTCTTACTGTTCTTAACTACAGGAATTCACAAATTATATCTCCGTTTTACTCAAAATAGAACCTAAACAAACAGGATGTCATCAAAATATGGCATCCTTTTTGTTTATTTTCGATGCTCAGATGCTAATAAACCATATAAATGCATATCATGTCGTCTGCCGTCGCGTTGCATCCACTCTCGAAAAGTTCCTTCGTGAGTAAATCCAAGAGATTCATATAATTTAATAGCTCCTGCATTGTAGCTGAAAACACTTAATTGTACGCGATGGAGGTTCACTTCGTTAAATGCATAATTTAATAATAATTGCATCGCTTCTTTCCCGTATCCTTTACCATGAAAGTCAGGACCAAGCGCAATGGAAATCCATCCAACACGGTGTGGCCAGATAATATCCTCAATAGCACATACACCTAAAAAATCTTCGCTATCAACGGGACGAATGGCAAAGCGAAAGTTTCGGTCTGAATGTTCTTCTATTAGTTTTTCCGCATTTTTTTCTGACTCTTCTCTAATTGGAGAAGAATTATAATATCTCCCAAAAGCTTCAACACTATTCCAAACTCGATAGGATGATAAATCGCTTTTTTTCATAGCAGTTAAGCGAATTTTTTTTCCAGTAAACATCAATCATTCCCCTGTCATAAGTTTTTCTTATAAAGTTTTATTCATTCAACGTCATTTTCTTATCACTTTACTCGAAGTACAATTCAAGTAACGAAAAGGAAGCGGTGATTTTGATGGATTTACTTCTACTTTATGTCATTGGGTTCGTAGCCACAACGATTGGTACACTTGCTGGTGGCGGAGGATTTATCAATTTGCCAATTATGTTGTTACTCGGTATGCCAATCCATTCGGCCATTGGTGCAAATAAAGTCTCTAATACTGTGAGTTCATTCAGTAGTTTTTTCACCTTATATAAAAGAAAACAAATTTCTATAAAAGAGTCTTATTGGATCATTCCATTCAGTTTAATTGGCGGGTTGACTGGTGGATGGATAGCGTCGCTGTTATCATCTCCATACTTATTCATTGTAGCTATTATCTTATTAATGTTTGGATTTCTAACATCTTTCATTGGAAAAGATAATTTCACTGGGAATAATCCTCTAACCCTTAACCGTGTGAGTGGAACGGGACTGTATGGGATCGGTATTTATGATGGACTATTTGGTCCAGGGCAAGGAACTTTAATGTTGTATTTATTTAGTTATTTAAATGTGGCATATATTAAATCAGTTGGTCTTGTCAGGCTCGCGACATTCTCAAGTTGTTTTGGTGCAGCTATTAGTTATATCGCATCTGGTGTGATTATTTGGCCATTAACCTTCGCTTTAATGGCGGGATCTATAACGGGAGCCCAACTTGGCGTTCGAATTGCAGAAAAACTAAATCCTCAATTTGTAAAACCCATTCTTCGAGTCATCACAGCTATATTAATCGTTCAGTTAATACTAGATCATCTTGTTTTCTGATGGAGCGAATGATTCAAGTTCTCTCACCTTTTAATGATCTGATTTTTTCTCCAAAGCGGTGCAATGCATCCAATCCGTTTTGTTCATGAATCTCTGTTAATCCGACAAACAACCCCAATTTATCTTGGAAATAAAAGAAGCCGGAGTCATGATCGAGTCCATCTAGTTCACCAGTCTTATGATAAAAGGTAAATTCATCATCAGCTACACCGAAAGGAACTTTATGTTGGAATTGCTGCCCTTTTAAAATGTGTAGCATCTCTTTAAATGAAATTGATTCTTCCATTGATTTTAAACACTTTGTTATATCAGTAGCTGTCGTCGTATTTTCACGTCCTTCCAAAATGGCCACTTCATCTCTCATTAGCCTTGCTAATTTAGTAGATGTCATTCCGATAGACTGAATAAACTCGTTTAAATTAGGCATTCCATAGCGATGAATTAAGACATTCGTCGCTGTATTATCTGATACAACAATCATCAAGGTTATTAATTCCCTAATAGTGAACTTCTTTTTACCAACAACTAATGTTTGTAATATCCCAGCTCCTTCAACCAAATCTGCTGTTGTAATCTCTATCCTTTCATCCAAATCTTTCGCAATTTGGAAGGCATAAAGCAAAATAGGAAGCTTTATAAGGCTAGCTGATCGCATTTCTATTTCAAGATTTTCTGAAATAATTGAGTGTCCGAGTGGATACTCTAAATGGAATGCATATTTCCCGGGAAATGCGGATTGATTCAAACATATCACCATCCTTCACTTCAGTTTAAAACAAAATGAATTGGAATAAAAAGCATATAATGAAACCTTCCTAGATTTGTTTCGTAAATAAAATATCTGTAATGCGAATTCGAACTTTATTTAATGAATTTCGTCTTACTAATAAGGAATTTATTTTTTGATAGGGAAGGTGAATATTGTGGAGCAACAACCAATTGTAGAATTGAGACAACTCTCCAAAACTATAGGTAAAAAGAAGATTATAGATAATTTGAATTTGTCTTTATTCCCAGGCCAAATCACAGGTTTTTTAGGACCAAATGGAGCAGGAAAGACAACGACGATCCGTATGATGTCAGGGTTAATGAAACCAACTAGCGGTGAAGTCTTTATTGAAGGAAAAACATTGAACGATCATTTTGAAGAGACGATGAGCAAGGTAGGGGTTATTGTTGAAAATCCTGAGATGTATAAATACATGTCTGGCTGGAAAAATCTGATGCATTTTGCGCGAATGAATAAAAGCATTACCAAAGAACGGATAACCCAAGTAGTGGAGCAGGTAGGGATGCAAAATCGTATACACGAGAAAGTATCCTCGTATTCATTAGGTATGCGTCAGCGACTAGGACTAGCTCAAGCCCTACTTCACCGTCCAAAGTTTCTTATTTTAGATGAACCGACGAACGGATTAGACCCAGCAGGGATACGCGAATTCCGAACATATTTAAGGAAAATTGCTGTCGAAGATGGCGTGTCTGTATTTGTTTCAAGTCATTTATTATCTGAAATTGAACTTATGTGTGATCGTATTGCTATCATTCAAAATGGTCAGTTGATTGACCTTAGAGAAATGAATCAAAAAGAGGAAGCTCATTATTATTTTGAAGCATTGCCTGCAGAACAAACGCGTGAACTCCTCATTGCCCAAGGTCTTGTGCCAGAGGTGAGTGGCTTAGGCTTTGTTGCCAAGGTGGAACAAACACAAATTCCGACAATTATTCAAGCTCTCGTAGCTGCAAACATGGAAGTGTTTGCTGTTCAACCATTCCGTAAAACATTAGAAGATCAATTCTTAGAAATGACAGGAGGTGGCCAAATTGCTGAATCTCATAAGAAATGAATGGATGAAATTATGGCATAAGAAAGCCACTTGGATCATGGCGGGATTATTGGTCATAATTCTAATTGGTGTCTCTGGTATTGGCAAATGGGCACAGTCGAATATGAATCAGCCAGAGAATCAACCAAGTTGGGAAGAAAATCTTGCTGAAAATCAAGCAATTACAAAAGCTCAACTGGCGGATCCAAACATAGATAAGGAATCCAAAAAGCAATTGGAAGAAAATTTAGCCATTATTGAATATCGGTTAGATCAAAATGAACCCCCAATTGACCCACTTAGTCGAAAACAGCATATCCTAGATTCTCATACGATGTTGTCATTGGTATTGATGTTTGCGGTCATCGCAGCTGCAAGTATCGTGGCATCAGAATTCTCTCAAGGAACAATTAAAATGTTATTGAGCAGACCTGTTAAGCGTTGGAAAATCTTAACTTCTAAATATGTAACCACCATACTTTACGCGTTATTTTTAACGATTATTGCTATAATTTCAGCAGTTATCGCCGGATTCATTTTCTACGATTCTGGAGGGGGAGTACTCCTTGACGTACAGAATGGAAAAGTTGTTGAGATATCATATTGGGGACGAGTGTTCGCCTTATATGCTTTACAATTTGTTGGGGTCATTGTATTTACTACCTTCGCCTTTATGATTGGCAGTGTGTTCCGTACAAGTTC
>JBEVEQ010000268.1:0-4942 GCA_040512715.1 Paenisporosarcina sp.
TCGGTAGGGTGTTTAAGCCGTTCGTCATAACCGGCATCATCACCATTGAGATCCCAAACATGCGAATCGTATAGAGAAACATGATATTCAGATAAGTCGTCTCTATACTTAATTCACTAAAGTAATAAGTGGAAATTAAGACAATCGCCATCCCAGTAATAGAGAGAACTTTTGCCCCGTATTTATCAAATAATTTACCTGTGACTGGCGACATGAAGCCCATTACTAAAGCCCCGGGAAGCATCAGTAAACCTGAATCGAAAGGCGAAATTCCCTTAATCGTCTGTACATAAATCGGCATCAAAATCATGGCAGAGAACATGGATATGGACAAAACAATTGAAATCGCGGATGACAAAGCGAACATTGGGTATTTGTAGATTCTGAATTCGAGTAATGGCTCATTTAATTTAAGCTGGCGAATGATGAATGTTACAAGCGAAACGACACCAATCGTGATTGTCCCTAAAACATACGGGTCACTCCATCCATTTTGTCCAGCAGCACTAAAGCCATATAAAATCCCTCCAAAACCAAGACTTGATAACACGAGAGAAGGTTTATCGAGTGATAATTCTCTGTTTTGGAAAGTTAAATTCTTTAATTTAAATATCCCTAAAAATAATGGGACTAAAGCAATCGGTAAGACAATGAAAAACAATACGCGCCATGAATAATGTTCAACTATATATCCTGAAAGTGTCGGCCCAATAGCTGGTGCAACAATCATGACTAAACCAAATATCCCCATTGCCGCTCCACGTTTTTCTATCGGGAAGGCAGCCAACATGACGTTCATCAATAGTGGCATCATGAGTGCAGCACCTGCTGCTTGAACCATTCTAGCTCCAAGTAGCACACCGAAAGTCGGTGCAAAACCAGCGATTAATGTTCCAAGTACAAATAAAGACATCGCCAATATGAAAATGGAGCGATTTGAATAACGCTGGATGAAATAAGCACTCGCGGGAATTAAAATCCCATTGACTAACATATAGCCAGTTACGAGCCATTGTACGATTGACGCATCTTTAATATCTAAATCGATCATGATGGAAGGCAAAGCTATATTTAACAACGTTTGGTTAAATATTGCCACAAATGCCCCTGTAAATAAAATGGCGATAATGCCATAAGGTGGTTTTTTCTGTTCTGTCATTCCATATTCCTCCGTACTAATTCGTCTTGTTTATAAAGCCCTCTTTTGATCATATTTAATTCCATCGTATAGTTTTTAACTGATTCCTCAATCGGCAAATCCTGTGCGAATACTTGAATTAAATTTTGAATTGTCATGGCCTTTAAAATTTTAAAGACACGAAACAATTCTGATTTATCTAGTATGTTCAAATGATCGGTATTAACCAACTCCACTAATTCCGTAAATCGACTACTCAATGTTTCATCAGTAACGCTTTTAGACAATGTATTTTCTACTCGGTAATTCATATTTAAAAATGCATTTCTAAAGAAATAGCGAAATTCTTTATTTTGCAGGTTTACGAGCATCATCTCAAAAGATTCGATATATGAAGCAATAATGTCTCCATCTTGTTTTTTTAAGATTGTGAGAAATCTCGCTCTCAGCTGTTTAGAATATTCTTCGAGTAAGAAGTAAAATAGGTCTTCCTTATCTTCAAAGTATTGATAAAAACTACCCCTAGGAATTGCAGCCTCTTTGATGATATTGGAAATAGACGCTTCTGATAACGGAACTCGTGAAAACTCCTTCATAGCAGCTTGTATCAATGATTCTTTCTTTTCATTCGGTAAATTAAAAAAGGTTTGTTTCGGCAAACTTTAGCACTCCCATCCACATTCAAGTGACCCCTTGTCATATTAGAACAAGATTTCATTATAAATGACACAATGTCACATTGCAACCCAAATATGACACTATGTCATAAAGTGAATTCAAAAAAACGGACTGTCCACAAAGTCATTGAAATATGACTTTTGAGGACAGCCCGCAAATATTTCGTTTTACTAGATTGGCTTAATTTTTTACTAGATTAACTATCGAAATTACTAGATTAGTCTTCTAAATTACTAGATTCATTTAACCACTAATCCTGTTTTATAAATTATTGAAGAACACTCTAATGACATCAGCTCCGCCAATGAAAGTCCCTAGAGAGCCTCCTAAGTTAGTTAATACAACTACTAATAAGACGCGTGTGACTTTATTATGCCAAAATCCTTTAATCGAAAAGACATCTTCTGAGAGTGTTTCGAAGTCTCCAATGTTCGGTCTGCGTATATAGGCTTGCACAATTCCCGACACCCATCCAGCTGCGATTAACGGATGTAGCGCTGTAAATGGTGCAGCAACGAATGCTGACAAGATGGCTAATGGATGACCAAATGCAACTGCAGCACCAAGCGCCGCCAGTGATCCCGTCCACAGAATCCAGCTTATCGCCTGATCAAAACCTGCCGAAGGATTGGCAATAAACGTATAGGCGATGATTGCAATGATGAGCAATGGAATCGCCCATCCAAGAATTTTAGGAATAACTGATTTAGGAGGAGTTACAGACAACGCTTCTAAATCATGTTCTTTATGAATTTCTTTTGTAATACCCGGTACATGTGCTGCACCAAGTACTGCAACAACTTTAGTTCCTGGAGCGTCTTTAATTTTTTGCGCTAGGTACTGATCACGCTCATCAATTAATGGCTTTTTTAACTTTGGAAAGTGTTCCGTAAACTCTGCAAGAACCGCATTTAACGTATCTTGAGATTTCATTTTTTCAAGCTCATCTTCTGAAATGTTTTCTTTACTGAATATGCTGAAGAAAATACCATTGAGAAGTTGCGCTTTTCCTGTTAGACCAAGATTGTGCCAAATTCTTGTAAAGGTAATTTGAATATTACGATCAGCCAGTATAAGCTCTGCACCAACTTCTTTTGCCGATTCAATTCCTTGAATCATTTCTTGCCCAGGTTTGATATCAAATTGTTTAGCTAAGCGGTTTTGGAATGAAGAGATGGCCAGATTCATTAAAAGTAAGGATGCTTTCTTCTCTTTAATTACCTTAAAAATGTCCGTTTCTTTCCACTTGTTGTTATCCATAACAGATTGGTATCTTTGTGCATCAAGTTCGATACATACGGAATCGGGTCTTTCCCGTTCAATAACCTCTTTAACTTGTTCTGCACTTTTTTTCGAAACATGAGCCGTACCGATTAGGATTAATTCTTTTCCCTCAATATGGATCCGTGTGATATTTTCTTCCGGCATAATTGACTTCCTTCATAGAATGTATTTCTTCTGCGCAATCCTGTATTCCGATTACGAAAAGACTGTCTATTGTTAATAATGAAGTAGACTGTGAGAAATTTCAAATATCTTTTAATTATTTATTGTTGGACAGCATTTTATACAAAAATCGGTAGACTAAAAAATTGTATTAAAAAGTAAGTAATTCAACCATTTTATCCTTTCCAACAGAACTAATGAGAAGTGGTAATCGTGGTCCGCTATTTTCATTCAATACTAATTGATACGTATTTTTAAACAAGTCTTTTTGGCATTCCCGCATTCTTTTTTTGTCGTCTTGATGACATATTGCATAAATCCGACTCATCAAAACATCTCCATTTAAGGCTAAATCATTTGAAATTAATTGTGCGAGTAGACCCACTCTTTCCTTTTGTTCTTTCGTAAGGCTTTCATAGTATGCATTATTTCTTTCCTGATTTAATCTTATGGAACGATGAGGATTCCAATGTCTAATCCAATGAGCAACTCGATCACTGATTCCCTTTACCTCTTCCGTTGTATATTCTTCCTCTGCTTCTTTCAAGCTTGATACTAATACATCTGTATTAAAGTCGATGAGAGGAAAAATCCCTGCTACTTGATTGAAATTAGGCCGTTTTGTAAATCTTTCAGCACCTATTAATTGAAGGGATTGAATGATAACTTCATCCTTATTATCCCTTGCACGAGCTAGATGTCTTTCAAACTCCGAATAGTTACGTAATACTTCATCATCAAACCCAATGTTAAAAGCAGAACTAGGTTTATTTTTTGCAAACAAGTATAGGATAAGTTCTGGTGTATAGATGTGTAATAACTCACTGGGAGTGATTACGTTTCCAGCTGAACTGGACATCTTTTGGTTTGTTCCTTTTAATCCTATAAATTCATAAGCCACATATTCAGGGGCTTCATAATTAAAAATTTCTTTAGCGATGACTTTAGAGACATTATAGCTTCCTGTTGCGGAAGAGTGATCTCTTCCTCCAGGTTCAAACACCACCTCTTCGACCATCCAACGCATAGCCCAATCTACTTTCCAGTTAAGCTTTATTTTCTGGCTGTCAGATACAATTTGGTAGCCGTGGTGTTCACAGGAACATGTATAGTCCATTTTGGTAGATTCTTCATCATATGCACTTAATGTGGTGGTATCTTTACCACAAGCATCACAGTACAATGTAATTGGATAAAAAGCCTCGCGCTCAACTGCAGAAGGTTTACTTGATTTGAAACGTACAAGAATATCATATATTTCTCTTCTTTTCTTCAGCGCAATCATGATATAGGATGAATATCGACCAGAACGATATTCTTTACTCTGATAAATGTATTCCGGTAAAATCCCAAACGCTTTTAAGGTGTTTTCAAATTCTTTTTCAAAATGATTACCATATGAACCCTTGCCAAAAGGACTCGGTACTTCTGAATAAGGCAGGCCCACATATGACTCATAATCTGGAGATACATTTAGCGGGACTTTCCTAAAACGATCAAAATCGTCCCAAGAAAAAATAAATCTTGTCTTTTTGCCCATACTTTCCAATGCTTTTACAACAAAATAAGTGGTCACGATCTCACGAAAGTTCCCAACATGAACAGAACCAGAAGGGCTAATTCCTGAAGCACAAGTAAAGACCTCTTTCGTCGGATGTTTTTCAATTAATTTTTCAGCTA
>JBEVEQ010000280.1:0-5902 GCA_040512715.1 Paenisporosarcina sp.
ACAAAATGCGTCAAAAATGCACTTCACCAGATGAAATTGCCTACGTAGAAGATATTATGCAACGGTTGACGCTATTAGAAATCAATGCAAAAGCAGAGAAAGCGTATGAATTAATCATGCAAGCAAATGATAAAGTTATACTTTTCACCGAATATCGAGCCAGTCAAGTCTACTTACAGTGGTATTTAAATTCAAAGGGCATCACAAGTGTCCTTTTTAATGGGAAATTCAAGAAAAGCAAACGAGATTGGATGAAGCAACTATTTAAAGATCATGCGCAAGTACTCATTGCAACTGAATCAGGCGGGGAAGGGATTAACCTCCAGTTTTGCCACCATGTCATCAATTATGATCTACCCTGGAACCCTATGAAGCTAGAGCAACGAATTGGACGTGTCCACAGATTAGGACAAGAACATGATGTGCAAATCTACAATTTAGCCATTGAAAATACCATTGAAGACGACATCTTAAAATTGCTTCACGTTAAAATAGATGTTTTTGAAAAAGCAGTCGGTGATTTAGACGATATCTTATCATCCTTCAAACAATCTATTTAAGTTGAGGCTTTCAGGGGCATCTAGAGGAGGATATACATGTACCCCCAACAAATTCATAGCTATTTACACAACTTTTTTACAGAAAACAACTGTCCGATTTTAACGAATCACCAACATTACATGACTGTTCAGTTAACGATTGATATGGATAAACGAATTATGAATCGACCGTTCTATTGGAGATACCTTGAAAGTTCGGGAGGCGAGCCTAATCCTGCTCAGATAACATTCATTTCTGATCAAAATAAGCTAGTGGAAGACATAAAAGGAGAAGTCATCCACTTCGGTTCACCGCGACTCAACCAAATTTTTCAAGTTACGAAAGAGCTAGGTGCTTTTGTGCAAATGTATGAGCGAGTATCTCATCCACTAGAAACAAAAACCATTTTAACTCCGTGGCTGGGCGTGAATTATTTAGTATCGTATTACAGCGATCAAACGAGAGAAACGCTCTATTCACTTGGCATTAACTTAATGACAGGTCAAATAGAGGATTTATTTCAAGAATCATTGGCGGAATTGAAGTTGGACTCCATTATGTCTGATGGATCCTTTACCTTACCCTTCATGATTAAACCAGTTCGTGGTCTGGAACGATTAGATGCTGCTATCGACAATCTCATTCAGAATGATGATCATTCGTGGGCAGAAGAAGCGAATAAGAGGTGGCAAAAGGATCGTAAGGTATTAGAGTATTTCTACGAAGGGGTAGAAGACAAACCGGAATGTTACGAGATGGAGAAAAAAGCGATGGATGAACAATACGAAGCGAAGATTAAAGTAGAGATTGTAAATGGTGGATTGTTTTATTTGAAATGAATTCAAATCCTTGAATTTTTTATGGCTAAAAAGCTTTGATGCTTTTTAGCTTTTTTAACATTGATAAGAATGTATAAGTGTTAGGAAATCAATATAAGAAATTGTTGAAGATAAGAATTTTCTTAGAAATTAGATTTGGCATGTTAAAAAATATACACTTGCACTTTATTCCGAATTATTCTACTATTGTAGAAATTGAACTTTACACAACTGCATATTTATTCTTATCAAGAGAGACGGAGGGATTTGGCCCTTTGATGTCTCAGCAACCAGTCTGTAGAAGACCACGGTGCTAATTCCAATTAGGCTTAGCCTAGTAGATGAGAAGATGCGTTCCCTGACAGGGGCTTTCTTCTTTTTGAAGTGAGCTCCTGTTTTTATGTGAGTCTGATTGGAACTTCTTGAGATTTAATAGCAAAGTGTTTGTTTAATAAAATCAAAAGAGAGAAGGAATATTTTATGACCACTACATTGATAAAAGCGCCATTTAAAGCAGACCATGTTGGAAGTTTACTTCGCCCTGATAACTTACATACAGCGAGAAAAGAGTTTAAAGATGGCTCGATCTCGGCTGAACAATTGCGTGAAGTTGAAACGAAAGAGATTAAACGTATTGTGGAAAAACAAATTGAGATTGGGTTGAAGGCAGTTACGGACGGCGAATTTAGACGCACTTGGTGGCATTTAGATTTTATGGAGCACATCCATGGTTTTGAGGGGTATGTACCAGAAAAGGGATACCAGTTCAAAGGAGAAGAAACTGAGCGATATGATGTTCGTAATACAGGAAAGGCATCTTTTAATAAAGAGCATCCTTTCATTAAAGATTTTATTGAATTTAATGAAATTGTAGCGGGTAGGGCAGTTGCTAAGCTAACGATTCCGAGTCCAAATCAGTTCTTTAATATTGGTATTCGTGATGCTAATGTTTACCCGGACTTAGAAGAGTACGCGAAGGATATTATCCAAGTCTATCGGGATGCATTTAAAGCATTTTACGAAGCGGGAGTAAGATACCTACAAATTGATGATGTCTACATTGCGGGTCTATCATCACCAGATATTCCGTTTAATGACGGCCAATATACAAGAGAGTATTTAATAGATTTAGCATTACGAGTGACAAATGGAGTTTTAGAAGGGAAACCTGAAGACTTGTTTGTGACGACACATTTGTGCCGTGGTAACTATAAATCGGATTGGGCATTTGAAGGTAGCTATGCATTAATTGCCCCAACATTATTCGCCCATGAAAAAGTGGACGGTTTTTTCCTTGAATATGATGATGATCGCTCGGGAAGTTTTAAACCGCTAGAACATATACCAAATGGTGGACCACAAGTAGTTCTAGGTGTCTTCACATCTAAAAATGGTGAATTGGAAGACAAAGAAATCATTAAAGCACGTGTAAACGAAGCGGCTCAATTTGTACCATTGCAGCAATTGTGTATTAGTCCACAATGTGGTTTTGCATCAACCCACCATGGCAATAAACTGACAGAAGAACAGCAGTGGGAAAAACTAAAATATATCGTAGATTTATCAGAAGAAATTTTTGGTTAAATTAAAGAAAGAGCTACTAGGAGTGTAACGATCTCTCTTAAGAGGTGAAAAATTTCAAGTAACCCAGTAAATAGCTATAAAAAACACTGAGATTATATACTCAGTGTTTTTTCGTTATTATTTTTATAACAACCACGGAACATTTAGTTGAAATTCAAACTGAATCACTGGTCTAGGGAAACCATCCGGTACTAATTCTACATCTGTATTAAACCCTATCTCAATATCATTGTGACTTAGATGGGAAAACTCTTCGCCTTCCTCAGTTGGTAACCATAATTCAGGTCCATCGATAATCCTGCCAACGATATGGTAATAGCCTCCATATAGATGTGTGCCATCTTCGTTTTTTAAACATTCATAGACCTCGCCTTCTTTACGCGGGTCAATACCAAGTAAATTAAAGATGTTCATTATCTCTTTAGGGAAAGTATCACAAGCTAACAAGTAATTAGAACAATAATCACAGCCACAATCTTCAGTGATTAAATGATGATTTGTATAAAATTCTTTTGTTCTTTTACTATCAATTTCAATTACCCAAGAACCGATCTTTATCTGTTCCATGATTCCATCTTCACCCCAAACCCGCGAATGTATTACTTCACAAATCCTTCTTTCAATAAAGCGTTAGTTTAAAAGAAAAAGTCTTTACTGTTTCTTCAAGTAAAGCACCTCGTTAGTTGAAGAAGGATTTAATTATCCCTACCCAAAAACTTGGGCCGCAATAGCGAATAATTCTTTGTTCCTGAATGGCATATTAACAGAGTTTTTTATCATGATGGGAGGTTCACTAACTTTTACAAATCCACTTTTCTCCAAGAATAACATTAACTCGTCATTACTGGAAGGCACATCAATTCTTATGTTTCCTTGATGATTAAGAGCTAACCCATCGATTATTAAAGCTGCTGTTTGCGGATCTGGTGTTACATAGGTCCTAATAAAACTTAAGTAGTGTTTTTGTGATTTCCTTCGTTAATAACATTTATTATTGGGCAAAATGGTGTCTATAGAAAATAGAGGAGGATAAAAATTGGCTGACCATAATCAGAGCAAGGATTTACAGGAAAATGAAAACAGTC
Source organism: Paenisporosarcina sp. (assembly GCA_040512715.1). Taxonomy (GTDB): domain Bacteria; phylum Bacillota; class Bacilli; order Bacillales_A; family Planococcaceae; genus Paenisporosarcina. The sequence continues at coordinate 4,028 of JBEVEQ010000280.1, forward strand.
AAACGAGGACTGGTGAATCAATAGACTCTTTAACAAATCGACAAGGGCATCCCGTTACTGATAATCAACATGTCAGAACTGTGGGGAATCGAGGACCTGTAACATTAGAGAACTATGATTTTATTGAAAAAATTACGCATTTTGATCGAGAGAGAGTTCCTGAGCGGGTCGTTCATGCAAGGGGAGCGGGTGCACATGGCTATTTTGAAACTTATGGAAAAGTGGGAGACGAGCCAGTTAGTAAATATACGCGGGCGAAAGTATTCCAAGGGGCAGGTAAACGTACACCTGTATTCACGCGTTTCTCGACTGTAGTCGGAGGAAAAGAATCATCAGAGACCGCTCGTGATCCACGAGGTTTTGCCGTGAAATTTTATACGGAAGATGGAAACTGGGATTTGGTTGGGAACAACTTGAAAATTTTCTTTATCCAAGATGCAATTAAGTTTCCGGATATGATTCATGCATTCAAGCCTGACCCGGTATCAAATATTCCCAATCCTGAACGAATGTTTGACTTTGTATCCCAGTCACCGGAAACACTCCATATGATTACCTTTGTATTTTCTCCATGGGGAATCCCAGCAAATTATCGACAAATGCAAGGCTCCGGAGTAAATACGTACAAATGGGTGAATCAAGAAGGGGAAGCCGTGTTAATTAAATACCACTGGGAACCTAAACAAAAAATCAAAAATCTTACTCAACGTGAAGCCGAAGAAATCCAAGCTAAAAACTTGGCCCATGCTACACAAGATCTTTATGAATCGATTGAGAAGGGCGATTATCCAGAGTGGGAATTATTTGTTCAAATCTTAAGCGACGATTACCATCCTGAACTTGATTTTGATCCGCTAGACGATACGAAGTTATGGCCAAAAGAACAATTTCCTTTTCTGCCTGTTGGAAAAATGGTTCTCAATCGTAATCCCTTAAACTTTTTTTTAGAGACAGAACAAATTGCGTTTGGGACAGGTGTACTTGTGGATGGCTTAGATTTTTCTGACGACAAAATGTTGCAAGGCCGAACATTCTCCTATTCAGATACACAACGACACCGCGTAGGGGCAAATTATTTACAACTACCGATCAATGCACCGAAAAAACGGGTGGCCACTCATCAGCAAGGTGGTCAAATGGCTTATCAAGTGGATCTTGCCCCCGGTCAAAACCCTCATGTAAATTATGAGCCATCCATGCTAAATGGATTGAAAGAAGCAAAGCAAGTAGGGAAACTACATGAACCTGAATACAATGATAAGCTCGTCCGCGAATCAATTGATCGAACGAATAACTACGGGCAAGTAGGGGATACCTATCGTAATTTCGAGGAATGGGAAAAAGTTGAACTAATCAGTAACTTAGTTAATGACCTTAAAGTATGCCAACCTCAAATTCAAGAAAAAATGATTGAGCATTTTACAATAGCTGATGCTGAGTATGGAAGACGTGTTTCTGAAGGCTTGGCTGAAGCGAAGAAAGCCTTGGCAAATGAAGAAAAGGATCACACGGGTAGTTATGAAGCGGATAAAGCGACCGATAACGCGAAGAAAATGGGACACCAAGCAGACCCTTATTGATATTAACGAAAAATATGTGTGAGAAAAATAAGAGTAGCGCAGACCAAATCATAGGTTTGCGCTACTTTTTTTAAAGAAAAGCTATGTTAAACGATACTGTTGATTTTCGTTACAACCGACTTTCATGTTTCGAAGCTAGCGTAGCGATGCAGAAACAGGAGCACCGGTTTTTGAAGCGCCGAGGAGACTCGACACTCGCCAACGGAAAGCGCAGCTGTTTTGCGGAATATCAATAGCAACATTTAACATAGCCTAAAGAAATGAATACATCTTAAACAGCTGGTGGTCCGAATTT
>JBEVEQ010000313.1:0-3879 GCA_040512715.1 Paenisporosarcina sp.
CATCCTAAAAGGACAAAAAACTTGGATTTCTCTTTGTGACAAAGCTGATCATTTTATCGTCTTTGCCTATACAGATAAATCGAAAAAGCATAACGGAATTAGCGCCTTTATTGTCGAACGTACAATGGAAGGATTCTCATCAAAAGCTATCAAAGGCAAATACGGAATTCGTGCGGGAAATACTGGAGAAATTTTCTTCGATGACATTAGAGTACCTGTTGAAAACCGTATTGGTGAAGAAGGTGAAGGCTTTAAAATCGCGATGTCTGCATTAGATAATGGTCGATTCACTGTAGCAGCTGGTGCTGCTGGCCTTATCATGGCTTGTATTGAATCGAGTGTGAAATATTGCAACGAACGCGAAACTTTCGGTAAACCGATTGGGAAGCATCAATTAGTTCAACAAATGATTGCGAAAATGGAAGCTGGACTTCAAATGAGTCGTTTACTTGTTTATCGTGTTGGTGAACTAAAAAATAAAGGAGTTCGCAATACGAGGGAAACGTCCTTGGCGAAGTGGCAAGCGTGTGATTTTGCGAATCAAGCAGCGGATGATGCAGTGCAGATTCACGGAGCATATGGGTATTCTGATGAGTATCCAGTTGCACGATATTTGCGGAACTCGAAAGCGCCAGTCATTTATGAAGGTACTCGTGAAATCCATACAATTATGCAGGCAGAGTATGTATTAGGCTACCGGGAAGATAAAAAATTATCGAAGATGTTGCCAAAATGGCCATTTACAATTGACCAAGAATAATGATAGAATATTCACAACTATAATGAACGGTGGTGAGAAAGAATGAAAAAAGCTGTGAATGCACATGGATTTATATTGGAATTTTTATCAACTTCATGTGCGATTACGCATGATATTTCGGCCAACGGGACAGGTCTGTCCACTTTCGGAAAATATCATACACTTCACAGCTGATAAGTCATTCTTTCCTTTATTCATGAAGGCAAAGACTGTCTGATTTCAGGCAGTCTTTTTGTTTTGCTTCCAGCTGTGTTTTAACTAAAAAGGAGCGAACATCATGATTTGTACAATACAAGAAATTAGCAAAATGCTAGGTGGGAACTTGATTTTTGAAAATCTCTCACTGGCAATAAAAACGGGTGACAAAGTTGCTGTCGTTGGACGAAACGGAACAGGAAAAACAACACTATTTAAATTAATTGCAAGTATTGAAACCCCTGACGTAGGGAGTATCCATTTTAAAAAAGGAACCCAAATTGGTTATTTAGCTCAGATTCCTTCCTATTCAGAGGAAGTCACAGGGTTAAACGTGTTAACAATGGCCTTTGAGGAATTACTTCAAATGCAAAATCAGATGAGTGATCTCGAAAAGAAAATGGCAACAGCTAATGCGGATGAAATGGAGAAACTGCTGCGTCAATATGGCAATATTCAAGAACAATTTACACTTCGAAATGGGTATTCTTATGAATCTGAAATCGACAAGGTGATCCAAGGGTTGCAGCTACAAGCCTTTGTAAATCGTCCTTTTAACACTTTGAGTGGTGGAGAACAAACCAAGGTCATGCTTGGCCAAATGCTTTTAACAAAACCTGACTTACTGTTGCTCGATGAGCCAACGAACCATTTGGATTTATTTGCGGTAGAGTGGCTGGAGCAATATTTGCGAGACTACGAAGGAACTGTCGTGAGCATTTCACATGATCGTTACTTCCTAGATCAAGTGGCGACGAAAATAGCTGATTTAGAAGATGGCGAATTGATATTATACCACGGAAACTTTTCGAGCTTTGTTACACAAAAAGAAGCCAGGATTATGCGGGAGTTTCAGGAATACGAAGAACAACAGAAAAAAATAAAGAAAATGAAAGAAGCCATTAAACGCTTACGATTATGGGCTAACGAGGCCGTACCTCCAAATGCAGCGTTGCATAGAAGAGCTCGGAATATGGAGAGAGCTCTTGAGCGAATGGAAAAAGTGCGCAAACCGTTGATTGACCCGAAGAAAATGAATCTATCATTTGAAGCGGCCCCAAGAAGTGGAAAAGAAGTCGTGATTATGGAACAGGTGAATAAATCCTTCGGGGATAAAGCCTTACTCAATCAAGCTGATTTTAATGTGCGATGGAAAGAACGAGTGGCCATTGTAGGTCGAAATGGAACAGGGAAATCGACCATTTTAAAATTACTAAGAGGTCAATTAGACGCTGATGCAGGTGTCGTTAAATTAGGTAGCAATGTTCGAGTAGGGTTCCTCTCCCAACATTTAGAAATAGCTGATCCGAAGAAACGTTTGATTGATGAATTCCGCAATGAAGTGAATGTTTTTGAAGGGGAAGCCCGCCATATATTAGCTAAGTTCATGTTCTATGGTCCGGACGTGTTTAAGCGAGTTAGTGACTTAAGTGGTGGAGAGCGAATGCGATTAAGACTTGCTCAACTGATGCATCAAGATGTCAATTTACTCATGCTAGATGAGCCAACCAATCATTTAGACATTGATTCATGTGAAGTTCTAGAAGAAGCATTGGAGGATTTCCAAGGTACTATATTAGCTGTCTCTCATGATCGTTATTTCTTGAATAAACTTTTCCCGCGTACAGCATGGTTAGATAGTGGAAGGTTAACTACTTTCGAAGGACCATACGAATGGGCTCGCAAAAAGTGGGCAGAAGAACAGATTTTATTGGAAAATGAAGTGCCTGTCGTTATTCCAGTGGAGAGTGTGAAGCAAGTTCAGGTTCGTAGCGAAGAATCTCGAACCTTCGAAGCTGAGATTGCCCTATTAGAGAAAGATATAGCTGCTCTCGCAGGTCAAGTAGAAGCTGAAGAAGATTGGGAAGTTTACGAAACATTAATGGCTAAGAAAAAGGAAACAGAAGAGAAGATAGACGAGTTGATGGCGGAATGGTTTAAACATGAAGCTTGATTCCATTGTGAAATGAAATGAAGAAGCGAAATCGCCTATGCGGTTTCGTTTTTTTCTGTCTTGAAATCCATTTTAGCGTGGGCTATGTTCTGACCGAAAGTTGCTACGTAATTGGTCAGTCGCCACATTATGCATAAAAGTCGCCGCAAAAAGTTCTCGAATCGCCAGCTAATCCTCTGCAAACGCCAGATTATGATCCGCAATCGCCACATTTTCTCACCAACTAAAGCCACATAAATTAATCTAATAAATGATGAAACGAAATTGAATAATGGAAGTCTAATCCAATAACAAGCGTAGAAAAAAGGGAGAGGACAGAATGAACAAGAGAAGCATGTGGCTAATATTCGCTGCGGCAGTCACCATATTTGTATTAGTATTCGCATTTTTTGTGGATAAAGTGACGGTCAGTGCAGCGCCGGTCGCGTTATCTGAGCAAGGGTGGAAAGTGAACTTTTCTTCACCGCTGAAGGAAACGGCAATTATGGATGGAACTCTGTATTTAGTCGATCAACAAGGAAATGAACCTACAGCAAAATTAACGATGACCAACAGTAATCGAACACTTGAAGTGTCTGGATTGAAACCAGGTACTTACAAATTACACATGAAACGGGCAGCGCTTCAAGGTGGTTTTTTCAAAAACATTGCTATTAATGAACTATCGTTTATCGTTCAAAAAGATTTACAACCGGTTAAATCCGAAAAAGAATTAAAAGACTACTTCGCAAAAATCCGTAAAATAACGGCTCAATACAGTACTGATGAGGCAGAATCTGTATCGTCGGAGTCGGCAATGGATAGCAAGTCGTCTGGTTCAGGAGAGGGTGTAGGAGGAGAAGTCGAGTATTCAACTACTAACAACCAAGTTGATGGGATTGATGAATCAGATTCTGTGAAAACAGATGGATCATATATTTATTCGATTGGGAATGGACGTGTTGTGATAGCAGACGTTCGAAATCCGGAT
>JBEVEQ010000035.1:0-4057 GCA_040512715.1 Paenisporosarcina sp.
ACAACGGTCACATTTGGTTTGTTGTTAATTGTAGGTACCGTTGTCATATTAGCTTTAGAGATGTTCCATTCATTTAAAGGCATGTCATGGCATGAGGCTTTATTCACGGCGATGTTCCATTCTGTTTCTTCTCGATCAGCTGGCCTTGTCACCTTTGATGTGACACAGTTCAGTGAAGGAACAAATATCTTTTTGAGTGCATTGATGTTTATCGGTGCTTCGCCTAGCTCGGTTGGAGGTGGAATTCGAACTACTACACTTGCTATTGCGATTTTATTTTTAATTAATTTCGCGAGAGGGAAAAATGAAATACAAATTTTTAATAGAGAAATTCAATTAATTGATGTTTTCCGCTCTTATGCAGTTATTATTTTAGCAATTTTCATGGTTTTAGTTGCAACAATTGCCTTATCTATTTCTGAGCCAAATCTGCCTGTTACTGCTCTTGTGTTTGAAATCACCTCTGCTTTCGGAACTTGCGGAATGTCACTAGGTATAACAGATGATTTGTCTCATTTCGGCAAGGTGTTAATTATGATACTGATGTTTATTGGGCGGGTTGGCTTAATCTCCTTCTTGTTTACAATCGGTGGAAGAGCAACAAAAACTAAATATCAATTCCCGAAAGAACGTGTAATTATTGGGTGAAAAAAGAGCAAATATCCTTAAAATTAGGATATTTGCTCTTTTTGAATAAATGAAAATTGTGGACTTTTACCTGGTTGGAAATAAGTAAGTAAATACCCTTCTTTTTGTTGTAGATTTTTTTCTTGTTCTAATGAAGTTAAATCTAATGTAAATGGGACAAGAGAAGTTTGCTTATGAACTTCACGTTCATGCAAAGATAGCTCTGCAAATTGCTGACCTGCAATTAGTGGATTTTCAATGATTTTTCGGTAAATAATTGATTGCTCTTCTTTTGCCATTTCTTTTTCCCACCAAGGTTTTCTTGGTTGGAACTTCTGATGGCTTAAGTAATCTAATTTCATTAAACTGCGAACAGTTGGCATATGGGCACGTCCATCATATGCTAAAAATTCTTCCAATCGTTTAAATAAATCTTCTAATTGATGTCCAATTCTAGACCAACCTTTATTTTCCCAGTAAGATCCGAAGTCTTGGAAAAAGTCGAAGGGTGTTTCAAAGGTATTATTGACTAAGTATTCAACTGTACGATCAAGTCGATGGGCATTCCAATATTTTTCTAACACGTCTTCGGCTTGTTTAATACGTAGCATATCGTTAAAGCTTAAGACGTTATTAGAAAAGATTTCGTAAGGGGCTTGGTCAACGAAGACATAGCCGTATTCTTTAGCTTGTATTCGTAACCCTGTACCACGCAGTAGCTTTAAGAAGCCAAGTTGTAATTCCTCTGGTCCCATTGCAAATACATCATTAAATGTCTGCTTAAAGGAAGCGTAATCTTCTTCTGGCAAACCTGCAATTAAATCTAAATGCTGTGCAATTTTACCACCTTCTTTTACCATGGTAACGGTTCTCTTTAGCTTGGCGAAATTTTGTTTACGTTTAACGAGTTCATTTGTTAAATCGTTTGTAGATTGAACACCAATTTCAAAACGGAATAAGCCAACAGGAGCATGATCATTTAAAAATTGAATGACTTCTGGACGCATAATGTCTGCGGTAATTTCAAATTGAAATACAACACCAGGTTTATGTTCATCTATTAAAAACTGGAACATTTCCATTGCATAACTTCTACTAATATTAAATGTTCGGTCGACAAACTTAATGATTTTGGCACCATGATCCATCAAATAGCGTATATCTTCTTTTACTTTGTCTCGATTAAAGTAGCGTACACCTACTTCTATGGAAGATAAACAAAACTGACATGAAAATGGACATCCGCGACTCGTCTCTACATATACAATCCTTTTTGATAAATCGGCAAGATCTTCCGTAAAACGATAAGGAGAGGGTATTTCACGTAAATCAATTTTTGGACCCATAGCATGAAGCATAAACTTGTCTTCTTTTTCATAACATATCCCAGGGACCTCTTTTAACTCAATATCTCCCTGTATTGCATGAAGCAGTTGTTTAAAGGAAACTTCTCCTTCACCCATGACAATAAAGTCAATTTCTTTATTTTCTTTTAACCAATAGTTCGCGTCGTAAGAAACTTCAGGTCCTCCAAGAATGATAATTGTTTCAGGACTCACTTTTTTCAACATACGGACAACCTTTAACGTTTCTTCAATATTCCATATATAACAACTAAATCCCACAACTTGCGGTTTTTTCAAGAAAATGTCGGAAACAATCGAAAAGGCAGGATCTTTTATCGTATATTCAGCAATCTGAGGATTAAAATCTGGTTGAGCAGCAGCTTTCAAACATCGCAAAGCTAAATTAGTATGAATAAATTTTGCGTTAAGTGTTGCAATTACTATGTTCATTTAACATTCTCCTTTACTACATTTGTTTATTTTAACAGGGTTAGGACATACAAACAATATAAGTCCATGTACCTATTTTGTTTCCTTTTTTAGTATGAAATAATCAAGAATACACATTTATATTTTTTATATATTCAGAATAAAAAGATAATTATATTATAAAAGTATGGAATAAATGTGAAAGGTTCGGTGAGCATTTTGATTGGAAGCAAAAGGCATCAAGTTATTGATTTTTTGTTTCAAGAGAGTCAAGATCCTATGATTATTATGTGCCCCAATAATAAATGGAATGAATTTAATAATGCGGCAAAGAAACTATTTGGCCAAGATATGATATCTGGAGTTATAGATATGTTGGACAAGACTTCTCAACAAATTTGGTTTGACTTCCTTGATGAAGTCATCTTGAAAACGACCGCATCTTGTCAATTGATAGTCCGTCACCTTACACAAAGGGAACCAATAACAACAAAGGTAAGTGGATATTTTGATGCTCAATTAAAAGAAGTGATTATTTACTTTAAGATACAACCTTCACAGATTACCACAAATATTTATTATGCGGATTTTTTTAAACATGCTAAAAACGGTTTAATATTATCGGATTTATCTGGAACAATCATTGATATTAATCATCAAGTCGAGGACTACTTTTCGTTGAAAAAGGAACATGTAATTGGTTTACCAGTGATGCAAATAAATATGTTCTTTAAAGATTCGACTAGAGAAATAGAGTCTTTTTATCAAGCATTAAAAGCATATCAATCTGCAGAAATGATATTACGACGAATCGAAAAGAATAGTTCAGAAAAATACTATCATTTTAAAACAAGTTATAATGAATTAAATAAAATGTATTTAACGGTAATTCAAGATTACTCGGAATTAATGAATCTAAGAAAACAGGCCAATCATGTGGATTCCTTATCGACATTAGGTCAGCTTGCTGCAAGTATAGCTCATGAAATTCGTAATCCAATGACATCCTTAAAAGGATTTACTCAATTACTAAACCAAACGGTAACTGAAGATGGAAAAAGATACATTCAAGTTATTGAAGATGAATTAAATCGAATGGATGAAATTTTAAATGAATTTTTAGTTTTATCTAAACCCACAAATAGAACTAAACAATATGTATGCATTACATCTTTATTAAATCAAGTTATCCAGTTTATGCAACCACAAGCAATCATGTATAGCACTATTATTCATTTTGAACAATCCGAAAATAAAGAGAATTTTATTCTTGGAGATTCGTATGAATTAAAGAAAGTGTTTATTAATATATTTAAAAATGCAATTGAAGAAATGCCTAATGGAGGAATTATTTCCATTACTCAATCTTTAACAAATGATAATAAAATCAAGATATCGATTAGCGATGATGGAAAAGGTATGTCTCAAGAGCAAATACATCAAGTGTTCATGCCGTTTTATACAACTAAACCAAATGGAACAGGTTTGGGTCTTTCCCATGCAATACAAACCATAGAAAATCATGGTGGATATATTGAAATAGAAAGTGAATTACAAATTGGTACAACTTTAAACTTATTTTTGCCACTATATCATATTAAAAACAATCCATCGAAAAACGTAATAGATTCATTTTCTTTGAACGCTAATAATTA
>JBEVEQ010000079.1:0-5039 GCA_040512715.1 Paenisporosarcina sp.
ATTCAAATCCTTGACTGGACAAACTTATGGGTAAAAGAAAATTCAACCTATTAATAGTAAATCTTAGTATTCGTACGATAAATGTCCTACAACCCTCGTTTGTTTTTCACAACAATTTTTTCGAATATTAAGTAAGTATATGGATTATTGAATGATAAACCGCTTTGTAACAAAAGTCGTCCTTTTCTACTCTGTAAAATGAAAAAGCTACCCACATAGGATAGCTTTTCAACATTTAAAACACATTTTTTTCATGCGTCTTCTTCAACTAAAGCGATATCCCAAGACAAAATACTCCTCCAATTACAACCCCAATTTTGCACAATGATGAATATAATAAAAATGATCTTTTTTTAGACTGAACAATAGGAGTGAAATAATGGGAGCAATAAATGGGAAGGAATTAATTGACCGTTTAGACCAACTGAAAGCCGAAATATGGTTTGATGGAGAAAAGGTAACTGGAAAGATTTCAGAACATCCTGCTTTTAAGGGTATTCTCGAAACAAAAGCATCTTTATATAACCTCCAGCTGGAACCCAGTTTTTTAAATGAAATGACATTTATTTCACCTGATACAAATGAACCAACAGGGCTTTCATATTTACAGCCTAAAACAAAAGAGGATTTAGTAAAGAGAAGAACAATGATGGAGCATTGGGCAAGACAGACCAATGGGATGATGGGGAGAAGTCCAGATTATCTCAACTCGGTTATAATGGGTTTTGCAACTTCAGCTCCATTATTAAGGGGAATGGATAAGTGTTTTCCCGATAACATCCATTCCCTTTATGAATTAGCCATGAGTAAAGACCTAACATTCACTCACACATTTGTCCACCCCCAAGTGAACCATTCATTATATAATAATATCTCCTCCGATGAACCAATTTCAGCAAAAGTGATCGATCATAACGAGCAAGGCTTAGTCATAAAAGGTGCACGTCTCCTGGCTACTCAAGGTGGCCTAACTGATGAAGTCCTAGTTTTTAGTACTCCGAGTTTCTTCTTGGAAGAGGAAGAAGCATTTGCTTTCTCCATTCCTTCCAATACACCAGGATTAAAATTTATCTGCAGGGAATCTTTTGTCGGTGGGGATTCCGCTTTTAATCACCCACTTAGCTCGAGATTCGAAGAAATGGATTCTCTTGTTGTTTTTGATCATGTTATAGTCCCATGGAACCGTGTATTCTATTATGGAAACATTGACGCATCAGCCAACTTCATGACAAAAAGTTCATTTAGTTGTTTTGCATTACATCAAGCTGTAAGTAGACAAATTGTTAAATCAGAATTCATGATAGGGCTTGCTCAACTACTTGTGGAGACCATCAATGTTGGCCAGTATCAACATATTCATGAAAAGCTATCAGAATTTATCATTGGCATTGAAACGATGAAGGCTCTTCTTGAGAAATCTGAGCAAGATTGCAAATTAGATGAATTTGGTACGATGCGTCCTTATCTCCCTCCTCTTCAAATTGCCAGTAATATCTTTCCCAAAATATATCCAAGATATTGTGAGATCATCCAATTAATCGGTGCAAGCGGTATGGTGACTTTGCCAACTGAAGAAGCTATCAATTCTCCAATCGGATCAGATATTCACCAATATCTTCAAGGTTCAACCAAAACTGCCGAGGAGCGAATAAAGGTATTCCGATTGGCATGGGATTTAACGATGAGTTCATTTGGTACAAGACAAATTCAATACGAACGGTACTTTTTTGGTGATCCTATTCGTTTGACCAGTGCACTTTATAAAACTTATCCAAAGGAGCAATACGTAAAAACAGTCTGTGAATTTATTGATATAAATATGAGGGTTTAAGAGTGAGTATTGTTCTTGAGAATAGTCATTCTATCAATCCTCTGTTAAAACGATTATATTAGATAAAAAAAGCACGGGCATCCTATTTAGACCACTCATAATAATTTTTGTATTAGTTACCGTACAAACATTATTGGAAAAAATCTTGGCGTATTGCATGGACGGAGCCATTATATACTGAAACAATCAAGAAAGTAATATAGACCACCTGAATTCTTTTTTGTCTGCAAATTGTCCGCATAATTAATTTTCTGTACTGAATTGATTAACTCAGGCAATAACACCTTATTAAAACAGACTTATTTAACCTTAATGAACTCCATTTAACCAGGTTATTTAAGGGATACAAATTTGACAGGGTTGGGGTCGCTGGTTCGAGCCCAGTCGGGATCATTGGGTGCCAAACCCGCAGGAAACCTTTAGGAACAAGGGTTTCTCCAGAAAGTCATTCACTTCTGTGGGTGGCTTTTTTCTTTGTTTTAGGTGCCGAGTGACCAAAATGTGATTAATAGGTGATAAATCATAACCTTTGAATAAAGTATTTATTTCCATTCAAGAAGTTTTTTCCTTTTATAGGCGTAGGTAAATTGATAATCAATAGAAAATTTATGAGTACTGAAAAATGATTTATTAGTTGCTGCATCCATAGCCCTTATATTTTATAAAATCACTCATATTCTATTAAAGGAAAAAGAAAGGGGGAGACAAAATGTCAGAAGAATATAGTGGAAATCGTTCCAATGGTTTCGCACTACTTGTTGTTCTATTTATTTTGCTTATCATAATTGGCGCATCTTATTTAGGAAACTGTTATGGCGAAGGCGGTTATGCTGGTGGCGGTTGTGGATGTGGCGGTGGCGGTTATGCTGGTGGAGGCTGCGGATGTGGCGGTGGAGGATTTTTTTAAGCTATAGGAAAATCAAAGTTTGTATGTCCTAACTGTGACATACAAGCTTTTTGTATATTCCACTCTGTTTATGTGACATTAAGACAACTTTATTACGTCACTATTTCTTAATCTAGTACCTAAACAGCTTTTCTCGAATTACATATTCTAAAATGGTGTTGAACATTTTGTGAATTAAGTTATATATAATCTTTTGAAACGACGCATATGAGAAACATCCATCAATATAATTATTTCCCATTTCTAATCATCAGTAAAGATTGTACTTATGGAACTTTGATTTAGGAGGGATTTTGTTCTTCGATTTCTAATAAAAAATTGTACATGTCATCATCTTTTATTTCGTACCAATAAACCTCATCAGTGATATGATTGAAATTTACATATAAACCCTTGTTGTTCTCGTTCTTATATAAACCAAAATGTCGTGGGTTTGATTCGTTATCGATGAATTTTACATCTCCATAAATCAATACGGAATCCGGACGCCCTGTAGGTTCATTTGCAACTTCAGTGTTTCGCATGATTTCTGTAAAACGTTCTTTCTCTTCTTTACTTAATTCAAAATCTACCATGTTGTCAACTTCTCTTATATATAATGAAAAATTAAATGCTGGAATTGTGTGTTCAGCTACGATAAATCCAACTTCAGTAAAACTCTCAACTTCTTCTTTTGTAAAGAATAGACTGTGAATTTCATTTAATTTTGTAGTAAATTCTTCTTTTAATTCTTTGTAACTATCACTACCTTCTTTACCTTCATCATCAAGGTTCTTTAATTCATATGCTACGATCTGCAGTTCTTTGAAATCAGAAGTCAAACCCATTTTTTCAATTTCTTCTTCAAAGTAATTAATATAATGAACTGCTCCATTTGCAAGAGTCCATTCAGCCATTTCTCCATACTGTGTCTTATACTCAGAATCATCTTGCCAGTGATTTTTTAATTCTTCAATATAGACTTTTAAGTCTGTGTATTCAGTTGCTTCAACTTGGTAGCTAGACAAATCAGGACCTATTATTTCTTCTTCAGACACCGATTGTGATTGGATTTCGTTATCTTTAACTAATTCGTTTCCTTTTGTTCCTATCCCACAAGCATTCCACCGGCCATTAATCCCACTAATGCGATTTTAAATAGTTTGTTCACTTTTCACTCACTTCTCTTCCCGTTGGATTCTATTTACTTTATTACGTAGAAATCTGTAATAAGTTCCAAATTCCTCTGACTTTTCCACATGTTTCTCAAAGAAAGTAACTCTTTTCCCATAAAAAAAGAGCTGCAAAAGCAACTCCATGTTCTCTTGCTTTCACTAAAGCACATTGAAGATGTTTGTTTTCTAAACTTATTATCATAGAGTTTCTTCGCCACTTTTGTATTCTAAAATATCTCCAGGCTGACATTCTAAAGCCTTACAAATAGCCTCTAAAGTTGATAATCGAATCGCTTCTGCCTTTCCATTTTTCAATATAGATAGGTTAGCCATTGTGATTCCAACCTTTTCTGAAAGTTCTGTTACGCTCATTTTCCTTTTAGCCAGCATCACATCAATATTGATGATAATTGCCATATTATTCACCTCAGACTATTAAGTCATTTTCTGATTTTATATCGATGGCTTCTTGTAAGAGCCTTTGAAGAACAGCAGCGAAGACTGCAATCACCATAGAAGCAAAAATAATGACCAATCCGATTACTATGACTCCTGGAGCATCGTCTTTATCCCCAATGAGAAAAAAGAGTGGCATGCCTACTACATACAAGATACTGATTGTGATTGCACAGTATTTTATATTCTTTAAAGCTCTTACAGATAATTCCGAGAAAGCTTTATTCTTGTCAATATAGCTTAAAAGTTTAAAAGCTTGATACAGAGCAAAGAAAAAAGGTATCGCGGTTGCATACAAATCAATAAAAACGAGATATTTCATATAAGCTAAATCTGGATACAATTCTGCTGCAAAATTCCCTATCTCAGGCACCAAAAATAGGCACAAAGCAAGAACTGGGATTCCAATAAGAATAACAGCTATCTTTAAAAAGAGTGTTGTTCCTCGTTTCATAAAAAGCACCTCACATTTTTTTATTGTTAATTTAATTTTAATACACATTTTATCGTTTTACAATAAATTATTATCGTTTATTATTTTATGGTTATTGTTATAGAAATATGCTTTTAATTTTTGAGAAAGATAAAAAACATTCGACAGTACAATGAAATGCTCTATAACTTTAAACTATTCAATTGATCACTTGTCCAACTAACCTGCTACGTTAGTTGAATAAGAAAAAAGGCTTCA
>JBEVEQ010000122.1:0-4045 GCA_040512715.1 Paenisporosarcina sp.
CAACTGATACCATTAAAACAGGGTCTGCAACACTTCCAGAACCATTAGTAATAGGTAAAGACATTATCCAACCAACTGAAATCATCGACAATGATGGGTTAACTTCTTTTGATCCAGTTGAAGATGGAATTGATTTTTATGAATCAGTGGAATTAATGCGTGTTGCAGTTTCAAATGCAAAAGTAGTAGGACCTCAAAACTATGGAGAAGTGATTGTTGTTTCTGGAGATTCAAATACTCAGTTCAATGATTTTGGCGGAATTAATTTATCTGCCAATGATTACAACCCTGAACGAATTGTTGTTGATTTTGATAATGAAAGCTATATTGCGAAAGCAGGAGACTTCTATACGGGAGAAATCGTTGGCGTATTCGGTTATGGCTTCGGTAACTATAAACTTTGGGCAAAAGAATCAGATCTTCCGGAACTTAATGTTTCTGAACGTCCAGATGTCGTTACCGATATTGAATTTAAAGAAGATGAATTAACTGTAGCCGCATATAATGTGGAAAACTTCTCGACGGATAAAGAGAATACCCCAGATGAAAAAGTAGAAAAAATCGCAAAATCATTCGTAGAAAACATGAAATCACCGGACATTATCACATTAGTAGAAGTTCAAGATAATGACGGACCAACTGCTTCTGGAAACTCAGACGCTTCTGCAAGCTATGAACGTCTAATTGCTGCGATCATTGCTGCAGGTGGACCAACTTATGAATGGACAGACATTGCACCAGAATATAACCAAGATGGCGGACAACCAGGCGGTAATATTCGCGTAGGATATTTATACAATCCAGAGCGTGTCTCGCTTTCTGAAGGAACAAAAGGCGGGTCAACTGAAGCGGTTGCTTGGGAAAATGGAGAGTTAACATTAAACCCTGGTCGTATTCTTGATTTGCCACAACAAAACACACGTAAGCCTTTAGCAGCTCAATTTGAATTCCAAGGTGAAAAAGTAGTGGTTATTGGAACTCACTTAAACTCTAAAGGTGGGGACCAGCCTTTATTCGGGAAAAATCAACCTCCGTATCTTGGATCAGAAGCAGAACGCATTGAACTTGCAACGATGATTAATGAATTTATTAAAAAAGGGCAAGCACAAGATCCAGACTTAAAAGTAATTGTCGCTGGGGACATGAATGATTTCGAATTTACACCAGCACTTGCTGCACTTAAAGGTGGTATATTAACGAACATGGTTGAGAAAGTACCAGCTGGAGAACGTTTCTCTTATTATTACCAAGGAAACTCACAAGTACTGGACCATGTGTTAGTCACAAACAATCTAGCAGATCAAACAGTAGTTGATATGATACACATCAATGCTCTTTATATGGAAGAACACGGTCGAGCTTCTGATCATGACCCAATTTTGATCCGTACTTCATTAAAAAAACCAGCAGATGGTGTGGTTGATGAAGGAGAATGGGAAGAGGAAATAACAAATGATGAGATTCGTATCACGATTCCTGAAAATGAATTATTTGAAGAAACGTCAATTGCTGTTTCGGAAGACAAATTGAATTCGTTATTGGAATCCGGGAAAGATGTTGTACTAGATTATGGTCAATTAGAAGCGATTTTTGACCACAAACAACTAGAGAAATTAGTAGAAGAAGCTAACGACGCTGTAACATTTACATTTGATCAAACGGCTGATGCTGAGTATGTAGGTAGTAATAAAGGGAAGCATTCAGAAACGATTTTGGTGGACCCGTTTGCATTCAAAATAACAGATGCGAGTGGCGTTGAAATTGAATTAAGAGGACATTCAACGTTCCTATGGGATTTCAGCGAACCAATCGATCACCGTCATATTAAAACATTAGAACTTGATGAAAAAGGGAAGTGGAAAAACGCTCCTGTCATTTCAAAAGGTTCGAAATGGACATTTAAAGTGAAAAATACAGATGCCATTACAATCGTAAAAACAAAGTAATGCCAAAAGCGTATAGTGTTTAAAAGTTAAACGATAATAGCCCTTCTCCGATTTATGTGTCGGGGAAGGGCTTTCAAGTTTGCTTTTCCATTATTCACAATCACACTCCTACATAGAAGAAATAATATACAACAACAGCACAGATACACTTGATCCTACTATGCCAAATACAAGATCTCCTTTATTTACTGAGAAGAATTTTTTTTCAAAACTCATGATGCCCACTTCCTTTCTTAAGTCATTCCGAATAAATAGTTGTTATATATCTATTTGTACGAATTATGAGAGTGATTTGTTACAGGAAGAATGCCCGTATTTTGAAAAAAATAAACTTATTTTTTTAAGAGAATAATAATATTATTATTCTGAGTATAGGCAAAATGTATTTTTGAGCCCTATTTGGTCCTCAAATTGCTAGTTTGAACGCTTGGTAGAGGCAAAATACAATCTTTAGGTAATATATTCCATTTTTAATTCTATGAATTATAATAAAGGTGAGCTATAAATAATTCTAAGGGTGGAGCATTTATAGAGACTGCTTATTCCATACATAGTTCTTGCAATTCGATAGATCTCATTCCTATTTCCCCATTCGCAAGACACGGCCAAGTGAATGGGAAAAAGCGTCTGCCTAACCTAGGGGGGTTAGGTCTCACTTCTCCTTACAAAGTAAATAAATGGCCTATTTCATCAAAATTATACATCTTGTGACATATGTGCTGAGTATTTCTCACCACTTTTGCTAAAATACGACCTTTTGTAGGTTACAACCTTTGTCGTTTTTTGGTAAAGTAGAGAAAGGTTATAAGCATATGGTAGGTATGAGAAGGGATTTCGATGACATGATTTTTGACTTTCGATTTTGGAGATATTTTTCTAGACAACAAGAGTTAATTGATAATCTTGCAAATGCTCAGATGAGAGACTTTAAGACTCGCGTTTGGATGGTTGGGTTACTGGGTCTTCTATTGTTCGCAATCCGTGAATTATGGGGAATGAATACAGAAAATCTGACTTCTATTTTCGTAGTGGCTGGGAGTGACGCGTATACAATAGCCCGAATGGTGTCTTTGCTGGGTATATTGGTATGGGCATTCATTTATATGGCATTTCATTTTTTTGGCATCGCATTTTTATTAAACAAACTAACTCACATTGATTTATCAAAACTCGCAGTATTGCAATTATATGTTGTTGCTATTCTATTATTAGAAAAAGCATTGTTGTATGTCATTTTCATACTGTTAGGTTTCACCACGCCTGTGTCCCTATTTTCTTTTGGACCTTTAGCAGGAACATTTTTAGAACAACCTTTCTTCATCTTCTTCTTCAACCAATTATCTATTTTTACAGCGCTAATCATAGCTCTTCAAATTCGTTTCATTCGAGCATTCTCAGATTACAAGTCTTCTCACATCTTCTTGTTAGTGCTTGCAATGCACATACTGATGGCACTCATTACTTCGGCGGTTGGTTTTATTCCCCTAGAGGAATGGGTTTTCCTTTTTGTTGAAGGAGGTGCTGACGTTGAATAAATGGGGAACAATCGGTCTTTCAATAGCAATCGCGTCATTTTTAAGTGCCAATGCAATTCTATTATTTAGTGAAAAAAGTGTCATTCCTAAAACGATTTATGTACATGAGTATGAAAGAGTAGCAACAGGTGCATTCGAAGAGAAGTTACCAAAAGAATCTTTAGTTGCTCCTGAGCAAATTACCACTGTGTATGTCAAAGATGAAAACACAGTGGATGGCTGGTTGGTAAAAGAAGGCGATGTTGTTCAAGCTGGGACTGAACTTGCTAAACTAAATACATCATCAGCAGATGAACAGCAAGTTATTTGGGAAGCAGAGCGCGAAGCTTTAGAACGACAACTAACCGAGATAAATAGCACGATTAGGTCACTAGAGTCGGATCGTACTCAAGCTCAAAGAGACAATTCGTCTGATGCCAATCAAACTGATCGCGTCATTGGAGGTACTGAAGAGCAGCCAATCGAGGTGGACATTAATGTAGATGTAGAAGTTGATGTTCAACAAGACGGTGCTTTTGCCCATGCAATTTCCCAAGCGGAGCATGAGTTGGCTGAAGTAAATCA
>JBEVEQ010000105.1:0-3445 GCA_040512715.1 Paenisporosarcina sp.
ACCACTCAGCTAACCCTTTTTTTAATAAAATCAACAGTAACAGTTTACAGAACCTATAGTAAAGAAAGGGGAGGATTTCGTTGAACGCACAACGTCTCTCAGAACGATTATCTAGAGTGGCCAATTATATTCCAAGCGCATCTATTGTTGCAGATATTGGTAGTGATCATGCCTACTTACCATGTTTTTTGATTCATAATAATCTCGCTTCTAAAGCAATTGCTGGGGAAGTAGCAAAAGGACCTTATGAATCTGCTCTAACTCATGTAAAAGAAGAAGGACTGGATCATGCGATTACGGTGAGATTTGCGAATGGTCTGAAAGCCATTGAAGAAGAAGACTTTGTTGATACCGTGACGATCGCGGGGATGGGTGGACCATTAATCGCATCGATATTAAATAGTGATTTGGATAGATTGACTTCTGTTAAACGGCTCATTTTACAACCGAATATTCATGCCAAAGCTATTCGTGAATGGGCAATTACAAATGGATGGAAACTAATTGCTGAAGATATTTTAAAAGAAGATGACAAGATTTATGAAATTTTAGTTTTGGAAAAAGGTGACATGTTTTTAACAAGTGCGGAACTTCTTTTAGGACCATTCTTAATGAAAACTAAAAATGATGTATTTCTATCCAAATGGCAAAAAGAATCGGCTGAATGGACAAGAATATTAGAAGCAATTAAAGATGCTGAATCTCAAGATGTGAAATTGAAAAAAGAGGAACTTGAAATGAAATTACGAATTGTAAAGGAGGCAATCTCATCTTGAAGAAGGCAAATGGTCATGAATTGATTCAACTGTTTGAATCATGGTCACCGAAATCTTTTGCACTTGATGAAGATCCCATTGGTTTACAAATTGGACAATTGAATAGAACAGTCCATCAAGTACTTGTCACACTAGATGTAACACCAGATGTCGTACAAGAAGCTATCGATAAAAATTGCCAACTGATTATTGCACATCATCCTCCGATTTTTAGACCTTTAAAAAATCTTCGCACGGACACATTTGCTGGAAAAATCATGGAACTTTGTTTGAAGCATGATATAACGGTGTATGCTGCACATACGAATTTAGATGTTGCAAAGGGTGGTGTTAATGACTTATTAGCAGAAGCATTACAACTGCAAAACATTCAAATTCTTGATGAGACCTTCTCAGAACCACTTATGAAGTTAGCTGTTTTCGTTCCAGAAAGTCATTCAGAAAAGCTGAGATTGTCTTTAGCATCTGCTGGAGCAGGTCAGATTGGGAATTATGATAGTTGTAGCTTCACGACAAAGGGAGAAGGAAGATTTCAGCCTTTAACTGGAGCAAAACCAGTGATTGGCCAAATGCATTGTTTAGAAACGGTAAATGAAGATAAGATTGAAGTGGTTTTCCCTTCTTCCATGCAATCAAAAATAGTGAAAGCTATGAGGGAACATCATCCATATGAAGAAATTGCTTATGATATTTGGGAGCTCAAGGCTAAGTCTAACATTCAAGGAATTGGACGTATTGGGGTATTGCCCGAGAAAATGGAATTAGAGTCATTCGCAAAGTATGTAAAAGAGAAACTTTCTGTACCTTTTGTACGTATGGTAGGGGATTCTAAAACATCTATACACAAAGTTGCTGTGCTCGGTGGAGATGGAAATAGTTATATTCACAAAGCTAAAAGAGCGGGTGCAGATGTTTTTGTTACTGGTGATTTGTACTTCCATATCGCACAAGATGCTCTTGCACAAGGGTTATCCATTATCGACCCGGGTCACCATGTTGAATCAATTATGAAAAATGGTGTCTCCGTCAAAATGAATGATATGTGTGAGAAAAATAAATTTGAATGTACTTTTATTCCTTCAAGTATTTCCACTGAACCATTTCATATTGTATAAGAAAGAGGCTATCCAGCATTTGGATAGCCTCTTGTTTTTTATGAGATTGGATATGGTTCAATTCGGTCCACAGGTTTAGGTGTTTTAATTTTAGGCAAGATTTTATCAATGTTCACAGTACGTTCAAGACTGTGTGTCTCTGGGTTAAGTGAATCGTAATTTTCTAGGAATTGAACCACTTCTTTTACAATAGGTGTAGGCGTCGATGCACCAGCAGTAACTGCTATAATGTCGATGCCTTCAAGCCATTCAAGTTTTAGTTCTGAAAGATCTGAGATTCGATAAGATGGCGTATTTGCAATTTCTTCAGAAACTTGAGTTAAGCGATTTGAATTATTACTTAATGGATCGCCAACAACTATTAAAAGTTGTGCAGCGCCCGCTTGTTCTGCAACAGCTTCTTGTCTTACTTGTGTTGCTAAACAGATTTCTTTATGGACTTCAATATGTGGGAACTTCGCTTGTAACTTTTCCATAAGTGCGGCAACGTCCCACTGGCTCATGGTCGTTTGGTTAGTGACGATTAATTTGTCCGCATTTATATTCAATTGTTCAACATCTTCTAATGTTTGAACCAAATGAACTGCATTTGGCGCGACACCTACAGCACCTTCAGGCTCAGGATGTCCTTTTTTCCCAATATATATAACATGAAAACCTTCATTCGTTTTTTCGCGAATTAAGTCATGTGTAACTGTAACGTCAGGACAGGTAGCATCAATCGATACTAACCCCTTTTGTTTAGCTAATTCACGTACTTCAGGTGATACACCATGAGCAGTAAAGATGACAGTTCCGCCATCAACTTTTTCTAATATTTCTTTTCTGTTTTCCCCATCTAACGTGATAATGCCATCTCTTTCAAATGCATCTGTTACATGTTTATTATGAACAATCATTCCTAATATATAGATAGGGCGTGGAAGAGATTGATCCATCGCGGCATTACGTGCGATAACCATTGCATCTACCACTCCATAACAGTAACCACGGGGTGAAATTTTGAGCACTTGCATTATGAGCACTCCTCTCAAGAGTTGATACTTTCATTATAACGGAGAGGAGAGCTTAATTCAAAACTCATACTGGCGGTTGGAAAATACGTGGTTGAGAGGTACCGTTTGGAAAAGACGTTGCAGCTGATGTTGCACTTCTAACGGCTGTATTCACAGGAGCAGCATCGGGCATGTTTTGAAAACCTCTATATATTTTCCATAGAGCAGGGATGTTCTGGACCATTGGTGCAACTTGCTTCACCATTGGAGTAAACTGTTGAGCTGTTGACATGAATCTCTCAGCTGTTTGTAAATATTGTTCCATTCGTGAAGGTAAACCTCCGCCTTGAAATGGTGGTTGAGATGAATTTACATAACCATTATTTCCAAAACCCCTAGGTCCAGTTGGAGGACCTCCAGAGAATCGATTTTGAAGAAATGAAAATGGGTTCCGGGGTTGTTGATATTGTCCTTGAGAAAATGGGTTTCGGGGCTGTTGGTATTGTCCTTGAGAAAATGGGTTCCGGGGTTGTTGATATTGTCCTTGAGAAAATGGGTT
>JBEVEQ010000177.1:0-2588 GCA_040512715.1 Paenisporosarcina sp.
AGCATCTCATAATAAAACGTCTCCCGCTAGAATGAATTTAACTCCGTCTTAAGATGGATACGAAAATAATTGAAAAATTAAAATATGTAATTGTTCACTGTGTTACTGAATGATATAATTACAAACATTAAAACTATTTCGCAAACCGAAAGGATGAATTATATTGAAACAACAGCTTTTCGAAAAGTTGGACTGTGCATTTGAAGAGATGCTCATTATTAGGCGTCACCTCCATATGCATCCAGAGGTATCGTTTCAAGAAACCAATACCGCTAAGTATATCCAAGATTTTTACGCTGACCTAGGTATTGAATTCACTCCAAATGTTGGCGGCAATGGCGTAGTTGCTCGAATTAAAGGAGCTAAGCCAGGAAAAACCATTGCGTTACGTGCTGATTTTGATGCACTGCCTATACAAGATGAAAAAGAAGTTTCTTATAAATCTACTGTGCCAAATGTTATGCATGCTTGTGGACACGATGGTCACACGGCAACCTTGTTAATCCTTGGGAAAACATTGTTTGAAATGCGAGAACAACTAGCTGGCGAATATGTGTTAATCCATCAGCATGCAGAAGAATATGCGCCTGGTGGAGCAAAACCAATGATTGAAGCGGGCTGTCTAGAAGGTGTAGAGGCTATTTTTGGAACTCATTTATGGTCTTTAACTCCTCCAGGAACAATCGAATATCGTGTCGGTCCTGTTATGGCTGCAGCAGATCGGTTTGAATTAACGATCCAAGGTCGAGGCGGTCACGGAGCCAGTCCACATCAGACGAAGGATGCAATAGTCATTGGGGCTCAATTAGTCACAAACCTACAGCAAATTGTTGCACGAAGAATCAATCCTGTGGAATCAGCAGTATTATCAGTTGGATCATTTGTCGCACATAATGCATTCAATGTAATTGCTGATTCTGCTAAACTAATTGGAACAGTACGTACATTCAATCCTGAAGTACGTACTCTTATGGAAAAAGAAATGGAAAGAGTCATTCAAGGAACTTGTCTAGCAAATGATTGCACGTACGAATTTTTATATGAACGTGGCTATCCACCAGTTGTTAATCATGAAGTCGAAACTCGCTTCTTACAAGAAGTAGCTAAAAAAATTCCTGGCGTTATAAACGTAAGAGAATCTGAACAGCATATGGGCGGAGAAGACTTTGGCTATTATTTAGAAAATATCCCGGGTACATTTTTCTTTACAGGAGCACAACCTGCTGGAGAAGTTTATCCACATCATCATCCTAAATTTGATTTCGAAGAAAGTGCAATGCTCGTTGCAGCCAAAACTCTTGGAGCGGCAGTAATCGATTACCACACAATAGAATGATAGATAGATGAGTTGCTTTTCATACGAGAAGCGACTTTTTCTTTGAATAAATTCAGATCGATGGCATAGGTTGAAGAATAAAGAACCGATTGGAGGGAGACTGTGAGAAGGTCAAATAGTGGAATCGTCCTAATTGGACTAGTGGCAATAACGGTTGTTGTCTTATTTTTGGTCTTCTTCTCTTTTTCAAAAGAGTCCGACCAAGATTTGTATCTTCGAGATGTGAAAGAAGTTGAAACCGTAAATAGTTTAATGGTAGAAACTAATTTTCATGAACAGCTTATGGGTGCACTTAAAAGCGAAGGTTATCAACCTACTGGTAGTATTGCATACACAATATACAGTATGGATGAAAAGGAAATGTCGATAGTATTATTCGGTCTTGATTCTAGTAAAAAGAAAGCTCAATCATACATACAAGATTTGACGAATCAACTTTCAACCTCCGTAGGTCTAGGTACATTTGAAGTGAAGATTGAAGAAGACAAGGACTAATGTTGATGAAAAAGAAAGGAAGATGATATGGATTTCCCGTAATGATTGGGCATAATCATGTATATAAAAAAACTCCGAAAATTTCAATATACTTTCCATACGTATTCGGCCTTGTAAATCCTCAAGCAGAGTTAATAATCAACAGAAAAATCGTCGCAACAATAAACGAAATGTTAGTGGAGCTTGGATTCTATGATCAAAACCTAGTAGAAATGGTCGGAGAATTTGAAATCAAAACGAATGAACGCCAACTTTTAAGTTTATCCTTTACCATCTATTCATTTACAGGTGGAGCACACGGTATGACAATAGTAAAATCTCTATCGTTTAATGTGACGACAGGAAAACACTATGAATTACAGGAATTGTTTTTACCTAACAGTGATTATGTCAAACGTTTATCGTCGTTAATAAAGCCCAAAATAGAAGCGTGGGAAATTCCGATTCTAGAAGAATTCACCCAAATTCGTGCGGACCAAGATTTTTATCTTGCCGATCATTCACTTGTTATTTACTTCCAACTGTATGAAATATCCCCTTATGTTGCTGGATTCCCTTACTTCCCAATCCCAATTTTAGACATTCAAGACATCATACAACCAAAAGGTCCTCTTGAAATTTTATTGCCTTTTTAACCTACAATAGGCTTTGAGAAATGATGTTGTTGAGTTAGAGAAAACTCTGCACCTTAAAAGGGGCTGCCAATTCCCAGCAGGATAGCACACCCTTTTAAAAAACATCACTCGTAATAGTTATA
>JBEVEQ010000131.1:0-9003 GCA_040512715.1 Paenisporosarcina sp.
GTTTTCCTGAAAAATACATTTGTATTCTTTCGTATAATTTATTATCATAAGATAAGTAATTTGTAGTCAGCTTTTATGATGGATTGAAAGTGACGCCCCTTCATCATTTTAATACCGAATAGAGAGTATATGAGTAGCTTGCTTGAAATTGCGGCAGTTTTATAGTCTAAGAGGAGGAAATGGAATGGCAAACAAAGAATTGAAGAGAGGCTTGGAAGCGCGTCATATTCAGATGATTGCTTTGGGCGGTACAATTGGTGTTGGTTTATTTATGGGTTCAGCCAGCACAATTAAATGGACGGGTCCGTCTGTAATGCTTGCTTATGCAATCACAGGGGTTTTTATCTTTTTCATAATGCGTGCAATGGGGGAAATGTTATATTTAGAGCCAAGTACAGGTTCATATGCGACATTTGGCCATAAATACATCCATCCCTTAGCAGGGTATATGACGGCATGGAGTAACTGGTTCCAATGGGTAATCGTTGGGATGTCAGAAATTATAGCTGTTGGGGCATACATGAAGTACTGGTTCCCAGACCTGCCTGCTTGGATACCAGG
Organism: Paenisporosarcina sp.; assembly: GCA_040512715.1. GTDB lineage: Bacteria > Bacillota > Bacilli > Bacillales_A > Planococcaceae > Paenisporosarcina. The sequence continues at coordinate 562 of JBEVEQ010000131.1, forward strand.
TCTCATCGCAATAGTGATTCTTGGTGCAGCGAACTTAGTTTCTGTTAAAGCATTTGGTGAATTTGAATTTTGGTTTGCGATGATTAAAATCGTTACAATTGTATTGATGATTATTGCTGGGTTTGGTCTTATTTTCTTCGGATTTGGTAATGGAGGAAATGCAATCGGATTATCTAACCTTTGGGAACATGGCGGCTTCTTTACAGGTGGCTGGACAGGATTCTTCTTTGCGCTATCACTAGTTATTGGGGCTTATCAAGGGGTTGAACTAATTGGGATTACAGCTGGTGAAGCGAAAAATCCGCAAAAAACATTAACGAAAGCCATTCAAAGTATTATTTGGCGTATTTTAATTTTCTACATTGGTGCGATTTTTGTTATAGTAACGGTTTATCCTTGGGATCAGCTGAATTCGATTGGTAGCCCATTTGTAGCAACTTTTGCGAAAGTGGGTATTACAGCCGCAGCCGGACTTATTAACTTTGTCGTTATCACAGCGGCGATGTCCGGCTGTAACAGTGGTATTTATAGTGCAGGACGTATGCTTTATACATTAGGAATGAATGGACAAGCACCAAAGTTCTTTACAAAACTATCTCGTAATGGAGTGCCTTTATTTAGTTTGCTTGGTGTAATGCTTGGTTTAGTAGTTGGCGTTGTGCTAAGTTACATCGCACCAAAAAATTTATTTGTCTATGTATACAGTGCAAGTGTACTGCCGGGTATGATTCCGTGGTTTGTCATTTTAATTAGTCAAATTCAATTCCGAAAAAGAAAAGGGGCTGAAATGGATAATCATCCTTTCAAAATGCCTTTTGCACCGGTGACAAACTACATTACCATCGCCTTTTTAATTACCGTTTTAGTTGGCATGTGGTTTAATGATGACACACGGATGTCGCTTATTGCAGGCATTGTGTTCTTAGGTATCGTTGTCATTAGTTTTTACGCTTTTAGAATAGGCAAGCGTGAACCATTAGAAACTCAAAAAGATGAGCAAATGACTAACCGATAATTCACTTTCTAAAAAATAATAGTAAGGGGAAGGCTTGATATACTAAGCCTTCCCCTTTTTTACGTAGTACAAAATTGTTATATGGTTTAGCTATAATTTAATACTTAAAAAAAGAACCTTTTCCAGCACAATACCTACGGGAATGGCTTGTGATTCCGACAACATTTTGAGGAATGTTTCCATGAATAGAGGCCACTGGTGCATTCCAATTACAATATAAACCCCTTCACAATTGGAATAAACCTACCACCTACATGTAGTCATTAAAAGAGCAAATCATTTGCTATCATATGGGCAGATGGATAATATATAAATATCGCGAAATACCGATATGATATTTTGATCCAAATAATTTAGTCACTGTTCGAATGAAAATCGTGTTAATCGATAGAGAAAGGGGCATATTAAATTGAAACAAGGATTTGATCAATTAGATGATGAACAGGCTGTTGAAATTTTCAAAGCGTTGTCTAACCAAACTAGGGTGAATATTATACAAATGCTCAAAGATCCAGTCAGTAATTTCTCAGCACAAGCACATGCCATTAAAGATGAAGGTTTTGAGGGTGGAGTTTGTGTAAGTGATATTCAGAGCAAAACCGGAATTTCACAATCCACGACATCGCAGTACTTATCGATCTTATTGCAAAGTGGGCTCGTTGAAATGAAACGGATTGGACAATGGACGTATTATCGCCGAAATGAGAAAACGATTAAGCAGTTTGAAAAATATATCGGATTGAATATATAACCTTTAGTGAGGAGGATTGCCGTGAGTTTATTACATCATAGTGCATTTAACAAAATGTACAAAAAGGATAAAATGACGCTTGGTTTCTCCATCCCGACAGCAAAAATGTCTAAAAACCCAATAATGGAGAATCAGTTGGAGCTTGCAATTAAAATAGAAGACTATGGTTTTGCAGCTTTATGGCTTCGTGATGTTACAGTCCAGAACTTAAATGTAGATGATAACGGACAAATGTATGATTTATGGATTTATTTAACATATCTTGCCGCAAAAACTAAGCATATTGCGTTGGGTACATCAAGTGTCGTCCTTCCACTTCGCCATCCTGTGCGAGTTGCGAAGGAAGCGGCATCAATTGACCAGTTGTTTCCTGAACGGCTGATTATGGGTGTTGCATCGGGCGACCGAGAAAAAGATTATATCGCGCTAGGAGTGTCGAAGCAAGACGTTGGTCCGTTATTTAAAGAACGATTCTCTTTCCTCGAACGGTTGTTAAAAGAGGATCGCCCCACAATCCATAGCGATTTTGGTGTGATGGATGGCACAGACATGAGAATGATACCAAAACCAGTCTCTTCGATTCCAACGATGGTGACTGGGTTTAGCAAGCAGCCGATGGAATGGATTGCGGAGCATGGGGATGGTTGGATTCAATATCCAAGAACAATTGGTAACCAAACAAAATTAATAAATGACTACCGTACGTTGACCGAGATTCACGCCCCAGGAGTATTTAAACCATTCTCTCAAACTTTATTCATCGACTTATCGGAAAATCCCGATGCGCCTCCTGTTTCCATACCTTTAGGATATCATGTTGGTCGCAACCAATTGGTGGAATTGCTTCATCAATTTCAAGAAATTGGTGTCAATCACCTGGCCTTTGTCTTGTACTTTTCACAGCGTCCCCCTGCAGAAGTAATTCAAGAACTGGGAGAGTTTGTTTTACCTTACTTCCCCACTCATGAACTCGCTGGCAAACAATAAAGGGAACACGAAAGGTAGATGACTTATGACAAACTTATCAAACATACCACTTTCTGTACTTGATCCCTCACCTATTATTGAGGGAGGGTCAGCTGAACTTTCCCTCCTAAATACGCTAGATTTAGCAAAAAAAGCAGAACAGTGGGGTTATAAAAGGTTTTGGCTTGCAGAACATCATAATTGGGTGGGAATGGCCAGCTCGGCTTCGCCTATAGTGATTGGAAGAGTGGCCTCTGTCACAGAAAAAATTCGTGTCGGCTCGGGAGCTTTGCTGCTTTCCCATTACTCTCCTCTTTCTGTAGCTGAGCAATTTGGGACATTGGAAACATTCTTTCCTGGCCGAATCGATCTAGGTTTAGGACGAGCTCCTGGTACAGATCAATTTACTGCGAGTGTGTTGCGGCAACGAGTAGCCGGAGAACCTGAATTTGCAGAACGCCTACAGGAGCTTATTGCTTATTTATATGGTTTAGGAACAACAACAAGGAATGGTGCAGTTAGTTTTCATGCAATTCCTGGTGAGAAAACAGAAGTTCCAATCTGGCTGTTAGGGTCTGGTCTTTACAGTGCGAAATTGGCTGGATTGCTTGGACTTCCCTTTTCTTTTGCAGGACATTTTGCCTCAGGTAACATGATGGAAGCAATAAATGTTTATCGCGAAAATTTCAGCCCGTCCGAGTTTTTGCAAAGTCCATATGTACTTTTAGCTGTTCAAGTCGTAGCGGCTGACGATGAAAAAGAAGCACAAAGGCTGGCAACTACGATGTATCAGAAGTTCCTCTTATTATCACAAGGAAAACCAGCTCCGATTCAGCCTCCTGTTGAAAATATGGACAAGCTTTGGAATGCGAATGAACGCAAGTCTGTGGAAGAACAGCTTTTTACTTCCATCATTGGAGACCCAATCGGTGTGAAACAGCAATTACAAGAGATAATCGTGAAAACAGGTGCGAACGAAATCATGGCTCATACAGAGATTTTTGACCATCAGGCTCGTTTACGTTCATATGAAATTTTGTCACAAACTATAAAAAAGTGATAAAAGAGCGCATCTCCAGTGGTTGGAGTAGAGGATATTGTAACTCCAAGGAGTATTTTTAAACATTTTTTAGGAATATTAATACAACCTATATTCCATACAATTTTTATAGAAAGAAGATGAAAATATGTCTGAACATACAAAACAATTAACGGAAATTCCGTTTTCGGTGCTTGATCTTTCACCGATAACAGTTGGCAGTACTCCAGCTGATTCTTTACGCAATACATTAGAACTCGCACAGTTTGCTGAAAAACTGGGTTACAACCGTTATTGGCTCGCTGAACATCACAATATGCCTTTTATCGCTAGTTCGGCCACTTCTGTCGTTATTGCCCACGTCGCAGCTGGTACATCAAAAATTCGAGTAGGTTCAGGTGGAATCATGTTACCGAATCACGCACCACTCGTCATCGCTGAACAGTTTGGCACTCTTGAATCTTTATTTCCCGGCCGAATTGACCTTGGTTTAGGGCGAGCACCAGGTACTGATCAACGAACCGCTCGTGCATTGAGACGTGACATGAGAAGTACCGGAGATGACTTTCCTGAACAATTAGCTGAGCTTCGTGGTTACTTTGATCCTTCCTTGGCACAAGGAAACCCTATTAAAGCTATTCCAGGTGAAGGTTTGAATATTCCAATCTGGTTGTTGGGTTCAAGCGGCTTCAGTGCCCAGTTGGCTGGAGAACTTGGTTTGCCATTCGCATTTGCCAGCCATTTTTCACCACTAAACACGATGGGTGCTCTGCAGTTATATCGTAATGCATTTAAGCCTTCAAAGGTTCTAGATAAGCCGTATGCGATGGTGGGGTTAAATGTGATTGCAGCAGAAACAGATAAAGAAGCTCAATATCTTGCCACTACATTACAACAGCAGTTTTTGAATTTAATGCGTGGTAACGATGTACCGCTTCCACCACCTGTTGACGATATTAACGAATTGGCTAGCCCATATGAATTAAGTGCTCTTCAGCAACAATTAGGCTCATCAATCATTGGAAGTAAACAAACGGTAAAAGAAAAGCTACAGTCATTTTTGGAGGAAAGCCAGGCTGATGAAATCATGGCAATTGCCCAAGTTTTTGACCACAAAGCTCGCCTTCGTTCTTATGAAATTCTGGCAGAGATTACACAAAGATAAGGGTATAACGTTATTTAGCCAATTTTGATACTTATCATAATGAAAGCGGACTCGCCTATTACGGTGAGTCCTTTTTTGTCAACTAATGCTAAAGTGTCCAATTAGTTGAAGACATATTGTTCCTCCTTCGTTATTCTAAAGAAGAAGAGGGGGAAATCATAGTGGAACCAGTCTTACATGGAATCATATTGGCATTTGGTTTAATCTTACCTTTAGGAGTTCAAAATGTATTTGTATTTAATCAAGGAGCGACACATAAAAAATTCACAAATGCTTTACCTGCCGTTATCACAGCAGGAGTTTGTGATACTATATTGATTTATTTGGCTGTGGCAGGAGTATCAATTATTGTTCTTAGTTTTGAATGGTTAAGGATTTTGTTGTTTTGCATCGGTTTCTTTTTCTTAGCATATATGGGATGGATCATGTGGAAAAACTCACCTGCAGTAAGCGCCAGTCAAGATCAAAATCGGTTTTCTACACGTCGTCAGGTTACATTTGCTGCTTCAGTTTCATTACTCAATCCACATGCTATATTAGATACGATAGGAGTAATTGGGACAAGTTCTTTGGTTTATTCAGGATATGAAAAATGGATTTTTACTTTAGTATGCATAGGGGTCTCTTGGATTTGGTTCTTCTCCTTAGCGATAACTGGAAGAATGATTGGTCAAATCGATAGAAATGGGTACTTCTTAAAACGAGTGAACCAAGTTTCCGCACTTATAATTTGGGGCATGGCTATTTATATAGGATATCAACTGTACATATCGTTAAATTGAAGTCTTTTAGCCTTCATGAATTTGAAAAATATTAACAAGGTGTAGAGAATAAGAAAAGTGACTTTGAAGAATTCATCAATAATAATCTTCGAAAATAAGAAAAGGGATGAGAGTCTGTTTCTCGTCTCTTTTCTGTTTTTCTCTTAACCCCAACATATCAATGGGTAATTATATTTTTAGGCAATAACGATCTTCTTTCTACATAACTTAAGTTATCGAATTGTATTACCTGCAATTTCAAAGGTGGTTATGAGAAAATAGAAATAGCTACTGCAAAGGATTGAGGGAAGTGCGATGAACATAGAGTTTCGAGAAGTATATGAGGATGGAAAAAAACGTCTGCGAAGTTGTCAGTTAGGATACTACAAAAGAGAATGGTTTATTCAAAATCAACCAATAACTTTAACATAGCCTATTTAATAAACAAAAAATCAGATGACTAATCAGTATATATACAAAAAGAGACGAGAAGTCACACTCGTCTCTTTTTGTATATCAAACGTCTTTTCTCATAATAAAACTCAAATGCCGTCCACTTTTCTTGTCTAGACGATAGGAAAAACCATCAGGACTTATATAAGTACACGTCTGATCCATCGTAATCTGCTCACTTGGAATTCCGGCCAACTCACATTGCTTTTTAACAGTTTGCTGATTATCAATATGATATTTGTGGGTTTCTTCGTTGTAATACATAAAATCATGTGCATAGCCGAGCGCTTTGAATTTCAGATACACATCTTCATCAACTTCAAATTTTTCCTGGCTTAGTGCTGCACCAATTTGAACATGTACATGACGCAAATCACATTGTTCCACTTGTTTTAAATGCTCAAAAAGTTTTAAGGAGATTTCTTTGATTGTTCCTTGCCATCCGGAATGAATCACGCCAATGAGTCCAGTACCTTCATTGTAAAAAATCACTGGGACACAGTCTGCAGTAAAACTGCTTAATAACAAATTTGCCTCGTATGTGTAAAGAGCGTCTGTATCGGCAATAGCATTATCTGTTCGATTTGCACCGCGCCCTTTATCATCAAGGATTACCTTGTGAAAGTTCGCGCTATGTGTTTGATTTGCACAAACGAAGTCATCCAATCCGCACTGCAAGACCACAGCTAATTTTTCACGATTTGCTAGTACTACATCAGAATTTTCACATGCATGAAGAGCCATATTGTTGTTTTCTGGTTCAGCATCGTCCTTCATGGTCATTCCTGCTATAAGTTTTTCGTTATTTATATAAATTTTTGTTTTCATATCATCACCTGGTTTTAATATATAGGACTGTGCAGCTGATGTATAGGGAAGTGGAAAAGGGGTTTTTGATGACAAATAGGAGAAACATAACCCCAAACCGATGAGTAGTTATTGAAAAGAGCCCAATTCATAATTCGAATTTGGACTCTAATTGTATGTTTTATTTAGATTTTGTACTACTCAAATGAACGGGTTGGAAGAAATGTCTTTCTTTATTTAAAACAATCCTGGAGAGTACTTAATGAAATAATAAAAAACGTAAATCCAACTTAAACAACCATGTACGATAGCCCAACCGATGGACTGGTATGCAGTGTACGAAATAATCATGGAAAGACAAGTTCCGAAACTGATACCCTTTTTAATAACATTAACCGCTTTTTGTTTCTCCTTAAGAGTGACTCCTATCCCCTCCAAATCTTCATTAATAGTGTTGATACCACCATGTTATGACATAGTCCGTAGAATTATGCTCTCGAAAAGTTAACGAAGGTGGATAATAAAAAGTGCTTATTCTTCAAAGTTCAGCCGATATGCTCGTACGATAATCCCGTCATTTGCTGGTTCAAAATCGAACTCAGGGTATCGTTCAAATCCAAATCTTTCATATACGGCCATGGCATTTTTCATGAATTCACCAGTATGTAATCCGATTGCTTTGAATCCTTTTGCTTTTGAGCGGTTAATACATTCAGAAATCAAAGCGGATGCTACCCCTTTGCCACGAACGTCTGTTGCTACAGCAAGCATTCGGATTTCTGGATAGTCAAGTTCCTCCACATACCCTTCATAAGCATTCGTTTTCGCTGGAAATAAAGCAACACTACCAACAATTTTCCCGTCTAACACGGCTACAACTAATTCCACGCCTAAGTGCTCATCCACTGTTGAAGAAATAGCTTTTTTTAAAGCTTCCCAATGATCTACTGGAAGAACCTTAATATACTCACTATAGGCATCAATTCTTTGTTTGCGAATAAAGGGATACATTTCTTTTTCTGCATCAAGAATCTTTATTTGTTCCATCTCGTGATCATCTCCTCGTTATGTCTTTATTAAATGGCTATGAAAAATTTTGCTGTTGATATTCCGCAAAACAGCTGCGATTTCCGTTGGCGAGCTTCGAGTCTCCTCGGGCCAACAGGATGTTGGTCATGAAGGCGTTGCGCTCGCGAGGTGGCGTTCTTAGCCTTCGTTCCTTTGTTCTTATTGCGGCGTCTCGACTGTCTCGCTTTCCCACAGGAAAGAAAGGACTCAAAAGTTGTTTGAGTCTTTTCTTTGCTAGCTTCGAAACATAAAAGAACGCTGCATCGCTACGCTAGCTTCGAAAACATGAAAGTGCGTTGTAACGAAAATCAATAGTATAGTTTTACAGAGCTTATTAAATAAGGAACTTTTCTTCATTATTACTTAAACGAACGCGATCATGTTTGGAATTCCACGCGGACAGGTCAGGTCCTTTTG
>JBEVEQ010000215.1:0-10418 GCA_040512715.1 Paenisporosarcina sp.
GGAAGCCCTATAAAGTTAATGAACGACAAAAAAAAGACTTCAATGAGATGTATCAGGGAGAACCATATCACTATTTTTAAAAATTAGAGAGTGTTGGTTCATTGGCAACAGCAAACTACTGGAGGGACTTCCCACTTTTTTTCCTCATTAAATAGTTTATAATTATCAAATAACAGTAGTTATTTTAATCAAAAAAATATTAGACTATGATATGGTTATAATTGAAACATAAAATGTGTTCCTAGGTGGCGCCTTTCTTTTCGTAACACCCAAGCAAGAGCGCATACTCTTTTTAGCAAATATAGGATAAAGGAAGGTTATTATGGACTATATACAGAAAAATACAGACGTTATATTAATTGGTGCCGGAGTTATGAGCGCGACTTTGGGAACCCTTCTGAAAGAGTTAGTACCGGAATGGGAAATCAAAGTATTTGAGAAGCTTGACAACGCAGGGGAAGAAAGCTCTAACGAGTGGAATAATGCGGGAACAGGGCATGCGGCACTGTGTGAGCTTAACTACACAACTGAAAAAGCGGATGGATCTATAGATATTAGCAAAGCTATTAAAGTTAATGAACAGTTTCGGCTTTCAACGCAATTTTGGTCTTATCTTGTAAAAAACAAGCTGATAAACAATCCGCAGGACTTTATCATGCCATTGCCTCATATGAGTATGGTACAAGGGGATACAAATGTAACGTTCTTAAAGAAACGTTTTGAAGCACTTTCAAACAATCCTCTTTTCCAAGGGATGGAATTTTCTGATGACCCAGCAAAACTGATGGAATGGATCCCGCTTATTATGGAAGACCGACCATCAAATGAAACGATAGCGGCAACAAAAATCGACTCTGGAACGGATGTCAACTTTGGTGCTTTAACGCGCATGCTGTTTGACCACTTAAAGACTAAAAATGTCGATATCAACTATAACGAAAGTGTTGAAAATATTAAACGTACGAGTAATGGCTCCTGGGAATTAAAAGTGCGTAATGTCTATACCGGTATCCTCGAACGCCATACTGCAAAATTCGTTTTTATCGGTGGCGGAGGCGGTAGCGTACATTTACTGCAAAAATCTGGTATTCCTGAAGGAAAACACATTGGTGGATTCCCAGTAAGCGGGATTTTCATGGTGTGTAATAATCCAGAAGTTGTTGCACAACATCATGCAAAAGTATACGGAAAAGCTAAAGTTGGTGCTCCACCAATGTCTGTTCCACATCTTGATACACGATTTATCGACAATAAAAAATCATTGCTATTTGGACCATTTGCTGGCTTCTCACCGAAGTTCTTGAAAACAGGTTCAATGTTCGATTTAGTAACTTCTGTAAAACCGAATAATGTCTTAACTATGTTGGCGGCAGGAGCAAAAGAGATGTCATTGACAAAATACCTGATCCAACAAGTTATGTTATCGAAAGAACAGCGTATGGAAGAATTACGAGAGTTTATCCCGAACGCTAAGATTGAGGATTGGGATTTAGTAGTAGCTGGCCAACGTGTACAAGTTATCAAAGATACTCCTGAAGGCGGCAAAGGAACGCTTCAATTTGGTACGGAAGTTGTTAGTGCCGCTGATGGCTCGATTGCAGCATTATTAGGTGCTTCTCCGGGTGCTTCTACAGCTGTTCACGTTATGCTTGAGGTACTTAATAAATGCTTCCCGCAACATATAAAAGAGTGGGAACCAAAACTCAAAGAAATGATTCCTTCCTATGGCGTGTCCTTAATGGATAATCCAGAACTTCTTCAAGAAATTCATACTTTAACAGCTGAGACGCTTGGTCTAAGCGATAAAGAGCTAATCCATAGTTAACTCTAAATGTAGCTTAATAAAAAAAGTAGGAGAATGCTTGATATACAAAGCATTCTCCTTTTTTTATGTCTTATAAAATTGTTGTTCATTAAATAAAAAACTACTTAAGAAATGGAATTCTTTTCAGCGCAATACAAACTGGAATGGCTACAATCATCCCAACAACATTTTGAACGATGTTTCCAGGAATAGAGGCCACGGGTGCAATCCAGTGACTATATAGAACCCCTTCACAAATGTAATAAACCGCTAACATCACAGGAACTGAAATAATAGTACCGATTAGATTGAAAACAACACTGCTTCCGTTGCGGCCATTCGACCAAGCAATCTTCCCAACTAAATACCCTTGTAAGCCGCGAGCCAAAATGGTGAAGGGAGCCCACAATGTCCAACCAGCGAACAAGTCGAATAACCCCATTCCAACGGCACCAGCGATGGCACCTTTTTTGGGACCAAATAAGATGGATGCGATAAAGAGCATAGCTGTTCCAAGATGAACTAAACCGCCATTTGCCGTAATCGGCAGTTTAATATTTAACAAAAGCGTGGCAACGAATACGAGTGCAATTAACATGGATGTTAGAATTAAATTAAATGTGCGTGCGTTAGAATAACTTGTTGTCTTTTGCATAGTCATAAACCTTCTTTTCTTTTTAATGTCATGGATAACATTAGCAAAGAACTGGACTATTTAAAAGTATCAGTTTAGCGTAAAACGTAGGGGTCAGTTTGTAGGAAAACTAAAAACATTCAAGACTTTAATCATGATAGAATATTCGCGCCATATCTTAAGTGAATGATGTTTCTCTGATTGAGAAATTTAATAAATGAAAACCACCATCGTTTACGTTAGGCTCAATCAATCGTGATTTGCTCAGCGGAGATAGCTACCAATTCATGAAGTATTGAATCATTGAGCATCTATTTATGAGCTTTTAAATGCTCATGCTACAATGAGAAATACTTATTGAAAGAGGTGTTCGTATGAAAATTGAAGTTTGGTCTGATTTTGTATGTCCTTTTTGTTATATTGGTAAGCGCAGATTAGAAATGGCATTGGATCAATTTCCACATAAAAATGAAGTCGAGGTTGAGTTCAAAAGTTTTGAATTAGACCCGAATGCTCCAATGAATTCTGGAATGAGCATTCATGAAGCCCTTGCATCGAAATATGGGATGAGCATTGAAGATGCCAAGAGAAATAACGAGCAAGTTGGGCAACATGCGGCAAGCGTAGGATTAACCTTTAACTTTGAAGAAATGAAACCGACAAATACATTTGATGCTCATCGATTGGCCAAGTGGGCAAAAGAAAAAGGGGAAGAAAAGGCTATCACAGAAAATCTCCTTCTTGCCTACTTTACTGAATCAAAAAATATTAGTGATTTAGAAACGCTAGCTGATATTGCAAAAGCTTCAGGATTAGATCGACAGGAAGCTTTAGATGTATTAAATGAGAAAACTGCCTATGCGAATGATGTTCGAGTTGACGAAGCTGTTGCTCAACAATATGGAGTCTCTGGTGTACCTTACTTTATTGTGAATCAAAAGTACGCTATTTCAGGTGCACAACCTCTTGAAACATTTGTTGGCGCTCTTCAAAAGGTGTGGGAAGAAGAGAATCCTAAACCAGTACTTCAAGATCTTTCATCAGACGGTGCAACCGATGCCTTTTGTGCAGATGGAAGCTGTGTAGTTCCACCAAAAGGACAATAAATAGTAAAAAGGACATCCAATTCTTTTGGAGTGTCCTTTTTTGTTTACTTAAATTTACCCGAAAGTCTTCTTACTTATACTTCTGTATTATTTAAAGGAGGTTCTTCACCCTTGTCTTTCGTTAGGAACCAACCAGCTAGAGCTATTCCAATCAATACAGTATAGAAAAACAGCTTCCATTCAATTGAATGGGCGAATTCATATGAGATGACACCCACGTCCTTATGACCAAGTGTTAATACCGCTAATTTCACACCAACCCATCCAACGATGGCAAAAGCAGCAATTTCTAAACCAGGTTTCGATTGTAGTAATTTCACGAAGTAATTAGCAGCAAAACGCATGATGATCAAACCAATTAATCCGCCTGCAAAAATGACAAGGAATTTACCACCATCCATTCCGCCAATGGGAGGAAGATTTGTGTTCGGCAACGTCATTGCTAATGCTACAGCTGCTAAAATAGAATCTACAGCAAAGGCAATATCCGCTAATTCTACTTTGAAAACAGTTCCCCAGAAACCAGCTTTTTTCTTTTCTTTGGCGTCCTTTTGTTCCCCTTTGTTTTTAAAATATAGTTTCCTTGAGATATGATTGATTGCAATAAACAATAAATAAAGTGCTCCTAGAGCTTGTATTTGCCACACATCAACAAGAAACGAAATGATGAACAGGGATCCAAAGCGGAAAACAAATGCACCCGCAAGTCCGTAAAATAATGCCCTTCTTCTTTCTGCTTCAGGCAGGTGCTTGACCATTATAGCTAATACAAGTGCATTATCTGCTGCCAACAAACCTTCTAGGCCGATTAATAAAAGTAAAACCCATCCGTATTCTAATAATATTGAAATATCCAACTTAATTTCCTCCTTAAAAGTTCTCGTTTAGTTATGCCTCTAATATCTGTATCGCATCATGATCGATACTCTCTATCCCCTGTTTAAATGTCAGTCTCGACTTAAAACGGTAGGAAAATTCACGTGCTGATTCTACTGAGTGTGGAAGTTGAAAAGTAAATGGAATGTGATTAGTGGTTGCAGATTCTATTATTTTGGATGTGTAAATCGTTATGGAATCTACTAATCTTTCCTTCTTATCCTGCCTTTCATCATATGACATCATTAAATCACAGTCAATTCGGTTAAGCTTTTGTTCAATTAATCCACCCTTAACCAAAAAATACCCTTTCACAAGTTCCCCTGGTCTGTACTTATCTTTTTCTAGGATCAAGTCAATCTGTGCCGATCCAACTCCTAATAGTGCCATATATTTTCTTAGTAACATCTTTATCCTCCTGTCATCTTTAGTTGATAGGGAGTATCTCAATTGGTGTGTTTCCGAAGGATAAAAAGAAAAAACCTTTACCGGAAACGGCAAAGGTTTTAGAAAAAATAAAAGACCTTTACCAATTTGGTAAAGGTCTTGCTAACAACGAAGTCGTTGCCAACAAAGCCGGGAAATTGGAAACCTCCGTAATGACGACCTTGTTGTAAAAGCTACTCCCCTTTAGGAGATACGATTCAACTATTTATACATACTATACACAATTCAAGTAGTGGTTGTCAATAAAGGAAAAAGATTCTAAGTGTCAAAGATTGTTTGAACAGTGATAAGACGAGATATCCAACAATAGCATCATTCGAAAATTATTGAGAATCAAATCTATAAAACTAGTTGCTGATTACGTTCTTCATCACCTTTGCATATTCTTCAGCTAGGAACTCATGTCCTTCATCGTTAGGATGAACACCATCCACACTTATATACTTCGTATAGTTCCATTTATTTGACAAGTCAACGTACGTACAGTGAGTAACACTCTCGCAAGCTTCTTTAATCGCTTAACCATTAGTTTTATCGCAGTGAATGTATTACATTAATTTTGAATTTACTTGTAGCTCAAAATTTAGTAGATATCCTTTAATTGTCTATAATAAATCCTATGACGCCCACTTATATAACTTGTTATTCCATTACACAGTACTATTTTCCTTTAATGGGGTAGTAGAATCCTCTGTTCATTAAGTGTGACATATTAAAAAGTTCACACTCATAAAATGGATTATGTGGAAAGAGGAGGAGAAATTATAACTAATGAATTTGTCGTGCGTTCCTTGGACGAAATTCGTTTTTGGTCAAGAATTATGAAGGAACATGCTCTCTTTTTAAGCCTTGGTTTTACTTATAATGAACAGAATCTTATTGATGAAGCACAAGCATTTATTGCTACATTTGAAAGAATTGAGGAACAATTAAACGGTTATTCTGTTCACACTGATCCTAGACAAATTCAAGCTTTTAATACTCATGTTTACCAAGCGGTTGCGAATATATGGGCTTATAAGAGAAAAGTGTTAGGACTTATTTTACGATGCGAGATACGCTCAAACAATTACGCCTTACTAGTAGATCATACGAGTAGAGAAGCCGCTTTTTTCGCCAATCGTTTAAAAGATCTCAATGAAGGCAAATTACAACCTTTACCTGAAGCGATAATTAAAGAAAATATATTTTTCCTAAAAATAATGGCTGACCATGCTAAGTTTATTGGACATCTTTTAGATCCTAGCGAACGAAAATTAGTGGCTCAAGCAAGAGATTTTAGTTATGATTTCGATCAACTCTTGTATCAGGCAGTCGATTTAGATAGTATGAGACCTCAGTCAGAAACGCCAGCTCTATTAGATCAATTCCTTGACCAAAACAGAGTTTCTGTCGTTTCCTTAAGAAACTTTAAGAAGACGGCCAGAGATTTAATTGAAGAATGTCGTATTAAAAGTAACATTCATCCTCTTTTGGCTGATCATGTCTTTAGAGAAGCAGAGCGGTTTATTGAAATCATTGATATTTTTGAAGAAAGCCTAACAAAAAACTAGAAAAAATTGAGTAATAAGCTCATTTTTAAAGATGTCGAAAAGATAAGCAATTCTAAAAAGTCATGCCTTAACAGTACAAAAAAAGCAGAGCCAAAATCGGCTCTGCTTTTTTCATATTATTCTTTATTCCGCACAGGTCCATCTTTCGTTGCAGACCAAAATGCGATGATAATCGAGCTGATCAATACGAGAAATGGTGCGTAAAACATTAAGAATTCAGTCATGTTTTTTGCCTCCTTTTAGGCGTGGAAATCCTTTTTTCCGCGAACATAGTCTTTATTGAATAAAAACAGTCGTAACAATAAATAGAGTGACGGCAGTAATAACCCAAAACCTGCTATAAACGCGACGATAAGCGATATGGCCATTGCTTCATTTGTGAAGCTATCGTAAATCGTCAAATACGGATATAACAAATACGGGGCGTGTGAAAAACCGTAACCAAAGAAGGCTAAAGCAAATTGGCTTGTTAACAAACCGAAAGCAAGTCCATAATTTTTACGTTTCCAGATGAGCCAAACGGTTCCTACAAACAAGAGGAATGATAATCCAAACACCCACCATAAATCCAGAATGCGTGCGTAATGTTCTGGATTATGCCCACGTAGTTCAAATATGATTCCGCCTGCCGTAATGATTGTTGGTAACGCCCATATCAGCGAGTATTTCCGAAGTAATTCCGTTGCTGAGGTGTCACCAGCTTTACTCGCATACCACGTTAAAAATACTGCGGAGATATACAGCAACGCTGATATACTTAATACAACAATGCTCCAAGTCAGTGGACTAGTGAATAGTTTCCAATAATCTAAGACGGGATGATCATTTACCATCGAAATAAATCCGCCTTCAGAAATCGTCAATACGATGGAAAGTGATGCTGGGATGAATAAACCTGCCATTCCGTACATGAAGGTGTAGCCCTTATGTCCATATGAACCATACATAGCAAATGCATAATAAGAACCGCGAATTGCAAGTAGGATAATCGCTATACTTACGGGTACCAGTAATGTGGTTCCGTAATAAAATGCGGTTTTAGGGAAGAACCCAACGATACCCACGAAGAAGAACACGAGAAAGACATTGGTAACTTCCCATACTGGTGATAAATAGCGTTCAATAATGGTCGTTAAAATATGTTCACGTCTTGTTAATGTGTTGTAAGCATTAAAAAATCCTGCGCCAAAGTCTATGGATGCAACAATGAGATAACCGAATAAAAACATCCATAAGACGGAAATACCAACGATTTCAAGTGTCATTGAACGTCACCATCCTGTTCTTTGAGTCGGTCTTCAATTTCTTGCTCCACAGGATTCCTTTTGAACATGCGTCGAAGAACGACAACGCTACCCACTCCAAGTATTAAGTAAAGACCCGCAAATAACACAAGCATGAAATCTACTTGTCCACTTGTAGTCGCAGCATCCTCCACTCTCATTATGTGTCTTAAAATCCATGGTTGACGACCAACCTCCGCTAACCACCAGCCTGCTTCAATAGCGAGGATAGCTAACGGACCAGATGCTACAAGGAGCCAACGGAACCAGTTAGTATGGACAAATGACCATTTACGACCTACCGCAAAAACATACAGTGCAGATAAGAACGTTAGCCACATCCCAATTGTCACCATTAGGTCAAATAAGTAATGGATGTATAAGGGTGGTATTTCATCTTCCGGAAATTCATTTAGTCCCTGTACTTCTGTAAATGGGTTGCTATGAGCTAATATGCTGAGTAAGTATGGAATTTTAATCGCATACTTCACTTCGCCATCATCCAATATGCCGTACATAATCAGTGACGCATTCTCTTCGGTTTCGAAATGCCATTCAGCAGCAGCTAGTTTTTCTGGTTGATATTCAGCCAAATATTTTCCTGAGAAGTCCCCGATTATGGCTGTCCCTATTGAGAAAATCAATCCGAGTTTCATCGTTAAAAATAACGCTTTTTTATGATAGATATGATTTGAACCTTTTAATAAACGGAATGCAGCAATAGATGCCAACACAAATGCTGAAGTCATATATGCGGTAACAACTACGTGCGCAACCTTTGTTGGCATCGCTGGGTTAAACATAGCTAGTAAAGGATTGATGTTGATCAACTCTCCATTTATTAGGTCAAACCCTTGTGGTGCATTCATGAATGCATTCACTATGGTAATAAAGACAGCCGAGAAAGATGCCCCCAAAGCAACGGGAATAAGTAATAATAAATGCTTTTTCTGATTCTCAAATCGATCCCATGTGTATAAATAAATTCCTAAGAAAATAGCTTCAAAGAAAAACGCGAACGTTTCCAAGAATAAAGGCAAGGCTATTACATTCCCTGCGAGCTCCATAAAGTTTGGCCACAGTAATGAAAGCTGAAGACCAATGGCTGTTCCTGTTACGACCCCTACGGCAACCGTAATTACGAACCCTCTAGCCCATCGTCTAGCGAGCAAAATATAATGCTCATCATTTTTCTTAATACCCACCCATTGTGCGATCATAATCATGAGCGGTATACCCACCCCGATCGTGGCATAAATAATATGAAACGATAGTGTCAATTCAGTTAATACCCGACTAAAGAATACAGCTTCTTCATTGCCCATCTGATTTCCCTCCTATTAACTACCGAATATTCGGCCCAGTATCGATAACAGCATGATTGCGGCGACAATAATCACAAGCCACATTAATATTCTTTCTTGTTTTTTATACACTACGTCACCTTCCTTATTCCTATCATACCCCATTTAGGGTGCTGTAAAAAAACGAGACAGGCTCATTTTGAACACACTTGTGAAAGAACTGTGAATACCAGCTAAAAAAAGATTGCGAAAGTTTAGAGTATTTTGTATTCTACAGTAAATCATACTTAAATATAGAGGTGCATTCGATGAAAACGAAGCGTAAAGTGCTCGCTTATATTACACGAGGTCAAGAACCAAATTTAGAATTACTCGTTTTCGAGCATAAGAATCATCCAGAAGCCGGTATTCAGGTACCTGGAGGTACTATTGAAAAAGACGAGATGATCATTGATGCCTTATATAGGGAAATTGTTGAAGAAACAGGCCTCATGAAAAATGACCTTTCTTTCATTGGAAAAATACATAAATATAATTTCTATCCAAATGGAAACGATACGGCATATGAACGCAATTTTTTTCACTTAAACTACCGAGGTACGCAACAAGAATGGGACCATCAAGTTATTAGTGATGGACTCGATAACGGACTGACGTTCCAATTCAGATGGGAGCCAGTTGAGTTGTTACCTAAACTTGCAGGTGAACAGGGCAAAGCGCTGGATTGGCTCTAAACACAAGATATTGAATATTGTTTCCTTAATTGGTCTTTCTATTTAGAAAACACCTTAGTATATAGACTCTTTTCAAAAGTCTATATACTAAGGTGTGTATTTTTATTACTTTTTAAATCGATAAGGTACAGTAGTAACAACCACATCTTTGCGATAGATCAATATTGACCTGATCAACAAACTCGATTGGTTATGCAGGATATTATGCCATCCTTTTTTCGGAATGAATTGCGGTATTAAGACGGTTACACGATAATTCGATTCATTCGCTTTACTTTCCACTTTACTAATAAATTTCGATAATGGTTGTGTTATACTCCGATATTGTGAATGTAAGGTTACCAGTCGAATATCAGGCTGCCATTTTTTCCACTTTTCTGAAAAAAGTTGTTCATCTTTCCGTTCAAAGGCTACATATACTGCAATAATTTGTTGTGGATTTAGGGATTTAGCATAATTCAATGAGTTTTCTACTACATGCGTAATACCAGCAACTGGTACAATAATGACGTTTCCTTCGATTGGTAAAATAGGCTCACAAGTAGAAATACTTAATTGTTCGCCAACTGCCAAATAATGTTTTTTAATTTGATGAAAAACAAAAACGAGTAAAGGTAAAAAGATAAGAACCGCCCAAACCTGTCCAAATTTGGTGATAAAGAAAATCATCATAACGG
>JBEVEQ010000223.1:0-3626 GCA_040512715.1 Paenisporosarcina sp.
ATTGAAGATCCAAAAGAGCGCATTAAATTTGTTCAAGAGAAACACCAAGAATATAAAGAAGAGATTAATATTTACAAGTTAGCATCTGAGATGATCATTGACGAAATCGTCAAACCGAGCGATTTACGTTCAGTACTTGCTGACCGCTATAGAGCTTATAGCACGAAAGATATTCCTCAACCACCACGTAAGCACCCTGTATATCCAGTATAAACAGGACAAATTCCTTACGATTTCTGAAATTCATCTTGTACTACCTATAGGTATAAGAGATAATATGTGAAAAAGGTCTGCCAATGTTTTTGGTGGACCTTTTTCTGCACTATCTATTTCGAATAAAGTAATAAGCAAATTACATGCACTTGAATAAATGGAGGAGTTGAGGAACTCTTGAAAATTTGTATAATAGGCGCGGGTTCTATCGGTTTACTCTTGGGCTCTTATTTTTCTGAAATGGGACATGATGTTTATATGTTTGCACGCCGAGAAGAACAGGTGAAAGCACTAAAAGATAAAGGCATCACAAGGATTATGCCGAATCAACAAGAAGTGAACGTATCGGTTTATGCGACACATGATGTTAAAGAATTACCAAAGAATGCTTGGTGGTTTATTGCAGTTAAATCTCATCATCTTACTCAATTGACATCTCTGTTAAATGAAGTTTCCCCGGAGACTAAATTAGTATTTGTTCAAAACGGATTGGCCCACATCAAGTGGCTTGAGAAGTTACAACATATTCACTCATACATAGGAACAATTGAACATGGTGCAATGAAACAAGATTCTACGACGGTCTTACATAAAGGCTTTGGCGTATTAAATTTAGCTGCACTCGAAGAGGATAATCAGAAGTACACAGAGGTTTTCCAATCTGAAAATGTGAATTTCCCCATTCGTTCCGGATTTGATGCGTTCACATTGGTTCTACGGAAAACAATCTTAAATGCATGTATTAATCCATTAACTGCTATATTGAACGTGCCAAATGGAGGCTTAATACACGATTCGTATAGTTTTTCATTAATGAAAAAGATTTTCGAAGAAATCATGGATGCATTTCCAGAAATGAGAAGCCATTTACTTTTTACGGATGTAAAAAAGTTATGTGAGAAGACAGCTGAGAATCGATCCTCGATGCTACAGGATATTCAACATGGAACCAAAACGGAGATTGATTCAATTGTTGGTGCACTAATTGAGCAAGCCGCTATTCGACATAAAGTGCTCCCAACTCTTCAAACGCTTTACACACTTGTCCGGGCTAAAGAAGAAAGTGGTGCAAAACATGCTTAGTTTCATTCAAAATGTGATAAGTGTGGTGCTATTTCTTCCTTATCTAGTGTTTTTCGTCGTTTTATTCGTAGCGATGAAAAGCCATCAAAAGACTGTTCGTGCGTTTGGTTTAGCAGCTGATCTAACAACATTTATCTTATTTTTCGCGGTTCCTATTGCCATTGAAGCACTTTTCGATGTGAAGACGATGATTTATTTTATGAGTGTTGCATTAGTTCTAAGTATGTTTATGACATATCAAGAATGGAAAGCCAAGAAAGAAATTGAGTTACTTCCACTTTTACGTAAAATTTGGAGGTTTTTATTTATTTTGCTTAGCCTGATTTATGTCATCATTTTATTCATTGGATTCATTATGAAAATGATGCATTTTATGAATTAACGAATGGACAAGTCGTATGTTTTTCCAGGCTACTCTTTGAATGATATACTCATTTTGTATATAGACAAAAAGGGGTTACCACGATGAAAATGCAGTATATTGAACAACCACATATGAATTCTTTTATGCATGACTTTTATAAACAAACACCATCCATTTCTTTACTGTTTCATCAGTTGCCTTCGAATCACTCTTTTAAAAGGCGGGCTGAAATATTACAAACTCATCAGGTTCAACGAACAGAATTAGTTCAAGTCATTCGATCTTATATGAAAGCTCTTCCTTTTAGCGAAAAAGTTGAAAAGCATTTACAAGAGCTAGAAGATAATGCATTTGTCGTAATTGGTGGACAACAAGCTGGTTTATTAACAGGGCCACTATATTCCATACATAAAGCGATATCCGCGATTCTACTTGCTAAGCAGCAAAGAGAAGTACTTCAACACCCAGTCATTCCAGTGTTTTGGATTGCCGGTGAAGATCATGATTTGGATGAAATCAATTCAACCTTTACACATGCAAACGGTAGATTAGTTAAACACACTTATAATGATCGCCCAAATCGAAAACAGATGGCTTCTGAAACGGAGTTAGATGCAGAAAAAGTGAACATGTTGATTGATAGTGTGTTCAAGCAGGCGAGAGAAACGATGCATACGAAAAATCTACTACTAAAATTAAAATCCCATGCAACAAGCTGTCGTACTTATAGTGAGTTCTTTTCTAAACTGATGCATGATTTTTTTGCAAATGAAGGACTGTTATTAATTGATGCTGCGTATGAACCTTTAAGAAAGTTAGAATCTCCGTATTTCACGAAGTTGATAGAAGAGTCTCATGAAATTTCGAAACGAGTTGTTCAACAAGAACAACTATTTAACGAATTAGGTTATGGAGAGCCAATTCAAGCGGCTTTTGATAATGCGCATTTATTTTTTGTTGAAGAAGGAGAGCGTTTCTTATTAAAGAGAAAAGATGATCTCTTCATTAATGACACAGCTGATATTCAATTAACTAAAGAAGAATTATTACAGATCGCAAAAAATTCTCCAGAAAAATTAAGTAATAATGTGGTGACTAGACCTCTCATGCAAGAAATGCTGTTTCCGGTTTTAGCATTTGTTGGAGGACCAGGTGAACTTGCCTATTGGGGAACATTTAAAACTGTATTCGAGCATTTTAATATGGAGTTACCCGTAATGGTGCCTCGCTTATCCATTACGTTAGTTGATCGAAAATCCTCGCAATACTTAGATGATCTTCACTTGACGATTGAGGATGTTTTTACTGGACATTTAATATCTCGTAAACAAGATTTTATTTTGGGGATTCAAGACGATAAAGCCCATGAAATGATAAATGAAATGCAAAAATCATTAAATAAATACTATGAAGAATTTCAATCATATATAGAAAATAGTGAAATTTCTATTGGAAATATAGTCAATACGAACCTAGGGAACCATCTAAAACAATTTACTTATTTAAAACACAAGATTGAAGAAGATGCTTTAATTCGTCATGAAACGATGATTCGAAAGTTTCAACATTTAGAAGGAATGCTCTTCCCTGAACAAACCTTACAGGAGAGAAATTATAATCCATATCTTTTTATGAACGAAGCGGGTGATTCCTTAGTTGAAAAACTTTTGGAAGTACCGTTCGAGTTTAATGGAAAACATACAATTATATATATTTAAGATTTGTTTTATATACCTGTTGATATTTTAACGTTTAGTTGATTGTAGTGAAAAGCGGTGAAAAACATTAGCTCCTGCATCGCTGCGCTAGCTTCGTCGAATAGATTAGGACAAAATTGCCTTTGGTCCTAATCTTTCCAGCGGGAAGTGCGTGTCCAGGTGAAAATCCACAAGAGCAAAAAGAAACAAAGGCTAAGAACGCCACATGTGTGGAAACGCCTTCGCGACCAACATCCTGTTGGCCTCAC
>JBEVEQ010000285.1:0-3387 GCA_040512715.1 Paenisporosarcina sp.
ACGATTTCATTAGGTGACCACTTTCCAGGTGCAAATGGACTCATGGCTTGTTCAGTAGTTAACTCATGTAACGAATCCAACCATTCTTGATATTTTGCGTGTGAATCTACTATTTTTGCTTTCATTTCCCTTCACTCCTTATGAGTCTTTTTCGATAACATTCCTAAATAATCCTTTATTTCAAAGGAAGAGATATAAAGTGAATTTTAATTAGTAAACTAGTAAATTTGCGAGGTTTAGCAAACACTAAGTCTCGTCAATCACTTTGCTAAAAGTCATGAAATATGACTTTTGAAACACCTCTCTACTATATATATAGAAGGAGATGGCTGATTTTCATTACGGCGGTCGCTTTCCGGGGGGCAAGGCTTTAGCCGCTTCCTTCGCGTTGCTCAGTCCAGGGTCTAAAGCTCTTGCTATTCCCCTCGGAGTCGCCGTCTCCATTCCAATCAACAAAAACATACATTTACGTTTCAAAAAGGATAAACACTTTTGACTGTATCACACCCACTGCAAAGGAGATTTTTTCTATGTGACGTGTAGATTTCAAAGCGAAAGCATGACTTTTTAAACTATTTCAGGAAAGTGATCGGCTATTTCTGAAGACTCCTGCGGAAGAACGAAACACGCTAGACCCCACAGGCTTGCGTTTCGTCCGCGGAAAGCGAAAGAAATAGCCGACCACCTTCATTTTTAGTCAAGTGCAAGTGATAAGAAATCGAAAATATATAAAATGAGACTCGTTTGTCTACAGACTAAAGTGATTGCTACTAGCTAGCGATCACTTTTTTCCTTGATAAGAAAGTTTAAGTTTTGGTATCAGTATAAATACAAATTGATTATTCGATTTTGGTGTTAGTTGTTTCTATCTAATGGTGTATTTCTGAAACTTTTTATTCTTGAACTCGTAAGTAATAGTAGTACATCTAAGAAAAGAGGGATTCACATGGGGTTAACCCTTTTGTATAGTATTGTCGTGGCATTTGTAGCTGCTTTGCTCATCATGCCGATGACATTACCTAAAGAAAAGCAAAAAGGAATTATTGCAGGATTGGTCGGCACAACCATCGTATTAGCAATTGTGATATTTGTGTTTTACTATGTAACAAATATAGATCGGAATGTAACAGCTCTTTGGCCACTTGCCATTTTAGCTACTGGACTTGGCACATTTTCTTCAAAAGGAAATGAACAATTAGTTAAAGGTGTTTTATTTTTAGCCTCTATCATTTTTGGGGCATATATATTAAGTGCCGTTTTATTTAATGCGAATGAAAAATTTGATTCTGCAGTAATGAAACAAGAAGAAGAAATTGAAGCATTTGATGAAACCAAAACTCCAGCAAGTGTACCACCAAAGTTCGTTCGCAATAAGATGAAAAAAGCATTTGGTCAAGTACCGAATACGAGTTATTACGAGTTAGGAAGACTGCAAATTCAAAAGGTGAATGAAGAATTTGTATATATTGCTCCTGTAGAATTTTCAGGATTTTTCAAATGGATAAATGGGGATACGACACCAGGTTATTTCATGATGAGTGCAACGGATTCTTCCGACAATCCAAAGTTTATGGACGCGGAAATGTCTTATACCCCATCGTCATTCTTTCATAAGAATGTTGCTCGTCATTTACGTTTAGAAATGCCTAAAACGATTTTCTATGGGGATATGCAATTAGAGATTGATGATGAAGGAAATCCTCATTATATTCGTTCTTACGGGAAATTCATTTCAGCGAGAAACGGGTTTGAAGTGACTGGAGTAGCAGTTGTGAATCCACAAACTGGTGATGTGAAATCATATTCATTGAAAGATGTTCCAGGTTTTATTGATGGAGCGGTTTCACCTGAAGTAGTAAGCGTACAAAATTCTTATTTTGGAAATTATGTTCATGGTTTCTGGAACAGCTTATTTGGAAAGAAAGATGTAAAACTACCGTCTGATGAAGGAACAGAATCAAATGTAAGCCCTATTTTTAATGAAGATGGCGCTATGTTCTATTTCACAGATTTTACTAGTCCAAAAGAAGGTGTAGACTCTATGCTTGGCTATTCCTTAACGGACGCAAGAACAGGGGTTGCCACTTATTATACGGGTAATCTTGAAGAGTCCTATATGGATTCTTACGGAGCACTACAAATTGTTGAAAAGAAATTCATTGAGAAAAAATGGTCGGGTGAAATGCCGATTTTATACAACTTTTATGGAGAGGCTAGCTGGTTAACACCAGTGCTTGATGCAAACGGGTTTTTACAAAATTACTTTATCGTATCTGCAGCTAACCCAGAAATTTCTGCTTTTGCTAACACACCAAATGAAGCCTTAAGATTATATAAAACGGCTTTGCAACGTGGGGGAAGTAGTGTAGATGGAAGTTCGAGTGCAGAGGAAGCAAAAGCTAATGGAACAATTGAACGAGTTTACAAGGAACGAGTCGGAGATTTCACAACTGTTTCCTTCAGATTAACAGATGGAACGAACTATATCGTATCGACAGAAGTGGCACCTTATGCGATTTACTTAGAAGTAAAAGATGTTGTGAATGTCACATATTTGAATACGGGTGAATTATTCTTACCTGTTAAAGAATTAACAATTAATGGGTTAGAATAAACAATGGCTGTCTCCAATTAGAGGAGACAGCTTTTATTCTATTTATCGTGTTTTCAATATGGCCATTTGCTTTTGATCGCGTATCTTTGCGAGATCATCAATTGAAGAAGCACCATAAGAATCGCGTGACTTCTGTGCTAAACGTTGAATCGTTTCTTCATTCAGCTTTAGCGCACCCTGTGCAGCCCAGCTTTTTTCCATCGTTGGTCCGAGATGGCGCATGAAAGCTTCCATGCCTCCTTGACCTCCACCTAAATGCATGCCAAGCATGGGTCCTGCTGCAGCCCATCTTAAACCAATTGAATCTTTAACAATTTCATCAACATCCTCCATCGCGACGACACCTTCATCAACTAAATACATCGCTTCTCTTAACATCGCAAACTGTAACAGATTGGCTACAAAACCGAACACTTAATTTTGTATTAGTTGAGTTGCTTTTCCGAGGGCTTGGTAAAATGTCATAGCATCTTTTGTTGCTTCTGAAGATGTGAAAGAACTTGGAACCACCTCTACTAACGGCATTACTAATGGTGGGTTAAATGGATGTCCAATCAACATTCTACTTTTGTTCTTCATTAAAGCAGAAATATCACTTGCTGGTAATGTTGATGATGAAGACATTAATAAGGTGTGTGGACGAATATACTTTTCAATTTCTGCAAAGAGTTGTTGTTTAAGTTCCAGTTTTTCAGGTCCGTTTTCTTGAATAAAAGAAGTTCCTTCAACAGCAAATTGAAGATCACTTGTTAAAGATAATTTCTCCATAAATC
>JBEVEQ010000104.1:0-2502 GCA_040512715.1 Paenisporosarcina sp.
GTTAAAGGAATACTAAAATATCCAAAATCTAATATTCCACCAAATGGTAGGTTAATAAATTCTATTTGTAATCCGCCGTAGACAACGATGCCTGCAGCAATCAATTGGCCAAGTAATTTTGCTTTAGCAGTAATTTCAAACATGTCATCTAATACACCAGTAATGATAATCATAAAAGCTCCACCTATGATATATGGTGCAGTTAATGGAGAATTTGGATCAACTGGTTGTAATATAAAATATCCAATTAAAAATGCTCCGAATATAGCTAAGCCGCCTAAACGAGGCATAATTCGTGCATGTACTTTTCTGTAATTAGGTCGGTCAACGGCGCCCACACGGAACGCAATGGCCTTCACCACTGGTGTTAACAGTATTGAAGCGACAAATGCCAGAACCAGAGTTAGGTATAGCATGTCTTTCCTCCTTAAATCTATGCATCTTAGCATGTGAATCCAATAGTATTATAGCATGTTTTTACCAATCGTAAACAAAATTCGTCAATAATGAGCGTTTCATCCTATTAGAATATCCAAAAACACTCTATATAAATCACTTATTTAAATAGACGTAGTATACTTCTATTATGTTTCATGGTTTTTTCATTGAATTTTTGTTAAAATAAGCAAGTGTCTAGAATTTAAAGGGGCGTAAACCTATGTATTCAATTTTTAAGCGTTCTAACGAAACATCTGATCGACAATTAAAAAAATACCGAAAAACGGTAGATCACATAAATAAGTTAGAAGAAACCTATACTTCCAAAACTGATAATGAACTTCGTGAAATTACTTTGCAATTCAAAAAGAGAATTTCTGAAGGAGAAAAAATTGAATCGATTATTCCTGAAGCATTTGCTGTGGTTAGAGAAGCATCAAAAAGAGTCTTGCAAATGCGTCATTTCGATGTGCAACTAATCGGTGGATTAGTTTTAACAGAAGGTAATATTGCAGAAATGCCTACAGGTGAGGGTAAAACCCTTGTGGCTTCCCTTCCGTCATATGTTCGTGCTTTGGAAGGTAAAGGCGTGCATGTTATTACTGTAAATGAATATCTTGCTAAACGTGATTTTGAACAAATTGGACAAATACATCGTTTTCTTGGCTTAACAGTTGGCTTGAACTTGCCCTTAATGCAACCAGAAGAAAAACAGGAAGCATATCAATCAGATATAACATATGGTGTTGGGACAGAGTTCGGGTTTGATTACTTACGAGATAATATGGTGGGAGATATGAGCCAAAAGGTTCAACGTCCTTATCACTTTGCAATCATTGATGAAGTAGATAGTGTGTTAATCGATGAAGCTAAAACTCCTCTTATTGTTGCAGGAAAAATGCAGGCTAATTCTGATTTGCACATGATTTCAGCAAGGTTAGCAAAACGTTTTATTGTAGATCGTGATTATGATTTCGATGACGAAACAAAAGCCACATCGCTTACCGAAGTTGGTATTGAAAAAGTGGAATCTGCTTTCGGTGTTGAAAATTTATATGAACTTGAACACCAATCACTTTATCACTATGTAATCCAAGCAGTACGTGCACATGTTATGTTTGACCGAGATGTAGACTATATTGTGAAGGATGACAAGATTCATTTGGTAGATATGTTTACTGGCCGTATTATGGAAGGTCGTACTCTTTCAGATGGCTTACATCAAGCAATTGAAGCTAAAGAAGGCGTAACTATAACTGAAGAGAACAAAGCTCAAGCTCAAATCACGATTCAAAACTATTTCCGTATGTATCCACTACTTTGCGGAATGACCGGCACTGCTAAAACGCAGGAACTTGAATTTAGAGAAGTATATGGGATGGATGTACTACAAATCCCAACAAATCGACCTAAAATAAGATATGACCATGAAGACATTGTTTTTGAAACAATCGATCAAAAGTATAAGGCGGTTGCACTTGAAGTAAAAGCTTGCCATACAAATGGACAACCTGTCTTAATTGGAACGACTTCAATATTGCAATCAGAAAAGGTTGCTAAATATTTGGACGAGCAAAGTCTCTCCTACCAACTGTTAAATGCAAAAAGTGTTGAACAAGAAATTCAATTAATTTCTCAAGCTGGCCAATTAAATCAAATAACAGTAGCAACGAACATGGCTGGTCGTGGAACTGATATTGAATTAGGTCCTGGCGTAGAAGATGTTGGTGGATTATTCGTTTTAGGCACGGAGAAACATGAAAGTCGTCGAATCGACAATCAGTTACGTGGTCGCTCTGGTCGCCAAGGAGACCCCGGCGAGAGTCAATTTTTCATCTCGTTAGAAGACGATATGTTTAGACGTTTTGCGAAAGATGACTTAGAGAAATTTAAAACAAAACTTAAAACGGATTCTTTAGGGCATGTTCAGAATAAAGAAGTACATGAGTTAACAGATCGTACACAACGAATTGTGGAAGGCGCTCATTTTTCTATGAGAGAATATAACTTAAAATTGGATGACGTAATTAATGATCAAAGAAAAGTCATTTATTCTTTAAGAAA
>JBEVEQ010000106.1:0-6661 GCA_040512715.1 Paenisporosarcina sp.
CTTCTGTTCGATTAACTCCATTAATGCTGTTCTGTAATCATCCGTATATTTCTCTGGGTCAAAGGTAGTCGTTAATTGGTCCACTAACATGAGTGCAGTATCTAACTCTTTTTTAACCACCACTTGTTCTTCAGGAATGTTTGGGACATCCTTAAAGTTACGAACTTCATCTGGAAAATGAATCGTTTCCATCAATAAGGTTTCATTGTAAACACGCACTACTGCCAGTTGTTCTTTAGAACGAATCATAATTTTGGCTACGCCAATTTTTCCAGACTCCATTAGAGCTTTTCTTAAAAGGGAATATGCCTTTGCACCGCCACTATCAGGCGCCATGAAATAGCTTCGTTCAAAATAGATGGGATCGATTTCTTCTAGTTTTACAAAATCGATAATCTCTACGGCTTTGTCTTCGTTTTCCTTTTTCAATCTTTCAAGTTCTTCATCGTCCAATACGACAAATTTATTTTTGGCATACTCATATGCTTTTACAATATCTTCACTTTTGACTTCTTCGCTGCAGCCAGAACAAACTTTTTGATAATTGATAGGTGCATTACACTCTTTATGAAGTTGGCGTAATTTAATATCTTTGTTTTCGGTTGCAGTATGAAGCTTCACAGGAATATTGACCAGTCCAAAGCTGATGCTCCCTTTCCAAACGGTATGCATATGTTTCACCTACACTTTCTTGTCCTTACTATGCAATGTTTTGGCGTTATTTATGTATCAGATTGGAAAGAACATCAAAAGCTAGGACAAACAATGGAGAGTGGGATGAAAATTGAAGCCAATGCTTTTGACAGCTGCAACGGATATTCCTATCGGCAAAAACTGGCTATATGAAGTTAAATATGATGGCTTTCGATGTCTATTAGAATGGGAAGATGAGACGCCTAATTTAATAAGTAGAAATGGGAACATATTAAATAAAATGTTTCCTGAAGTCATTAATTTTTGCCAAAGTATACAAGACCAAATTCAACCTTTCTTGCCACTAAAAATGGATGGGGAATTAGTGTATTTATCGAATAATGTACAAAGTACATTTTCTACCGTTCAGTTAAGAGGACGTATGCGAAATAAGACTGTTATCCTCAACCATTCAACGGAGTTTCCATGCCATTATATTGCATTTGATTTAATGGAAATAAATGGCGAGATTCAAAGTAGCCATTCGATTGAAAAACGAAAGAAGGTTCTGCGAACCCTTTTTAAAGCATTGAAACTTCCTTTATCAATTGACCGTGAAAACCCCAAGCGAATTCAAGCAATTGATGTTTATAAACAAAGCAAAGCGGTATGGAATAAGGTTCAAGTTGGAAATGGTGAAGGGATTGTGGCAAAGGAAAAATCGAGTCGATGGGAAGATGACTATCGAACCGTTCACTGGGTCAAAATAAAAAACTGGAAATACGTAACGGTCATTTTGACGAAATATGATAAAGGGAATGGCTTTTTCCATGGTGCGATTTATAATCGAGAAGAATTAATAGAAGTCGTTACGTTTCGACATGGACTTTCTGAAGAAGAGAGAAAAACACTGGGTGCATTGTTTCAGTCGAATGGCAAAGTAGGTGAACAGGGCATATGGGAACTGGAGCCATCCATTTGTGTAGATATGGCTAGCATCGATTTTGATGGAAAGCACTTACGAGAACCGAGGTTTCATGCATTCAATTTTGAGAAAAATCCGGCAGATTGCACATGGCGCAACATGCAACGACAGCTTTTTCCTCTTCCCGAGAATCTCCAAATAACGAGTCCAGATAAGCCAATTTGGCCGAACATAGGTGTGGAAAAAGATGATTACTTGCTTTATTTGCAAAAAGTCTCTTCCATGATTTTGCCCTTTTTACGAGATCGTCTTTTAACCGTCATTCGGTACACACATGGTGCCGGTAAGGAAAGCTTCTACCAAAAAAACATGCCTGATTCAGTTCCTGATTTTATTATTACCCAAGAGGTTGAGGATACACGCTTTCTTCTATGCAATAATATCGAATCCTTGTTGTGGCTAGGGAATCAACATGCACTGGAGTTTCATATTCCTTTTCAAACCCATTATACAAATAGGCCCTTGGAGATCGTTTTTGATTTAGATCCACCATCCGTAAATGAGTTTCCTCTAGCAATCGAAGCTGCAGTTAGAATGAAGGCCATTTTTGATCAATTTGGATTGACATCGTATGTGAAGACGTCGGGAAGAAAAGGGTTGCAAGTGTATATTCCATTACCTTTGGATGCTTTCACGTATGAAGAAACACGAGTTTTTACGGAGTTTGTTTGTACCTTCTTATGCGAACAGGAACCTCAATGGTTTACTATAGAACGATTGATTAAAAACCGGAACAATAAATTATATTTAGATTATGTTCAACATAAAGAAGGAAAGACTATCATCGCCCCGTACTCTCCGCGAGGAACAGAACAGGGTTTAATTGCCACACCTCTCAAATGGAGTGAAGTAAACGAAAATTTGAGACCTGATCAGTTTACCATTCACGCTGTGATGAATCGTTTAATAAAACAAGGGGATCCATTTCGTGACTTTCGACATGACATTGAAGGAAAGGCTTTTGAAAAGGTATTAAAGGAACTGAAGGAATTAGTTTTACATGAAAGTTAAGTCAATATTTAAGGTATGAAAAACGAAGTATTTGCCATAATAAGGACGCACTAGTTAAGTAAAAGTTAGGAGGACTTGGCTATGGAAGACCATACAAAGGTAAGCTGGAAAGATGACTCGGTAATTACTCGATTACACAATTCGGTGGATAATGTCACAATGGCGATTGGACAGGCTCTTACAAATCCAACAGAACAAGCTATTTTACATGTACAGGACACGATTGAACACGCTGATCGTTCAATTGAAAATGCCCTTGAAAAAGAAGGAAACATTGAGCCTATTCGTACACTTCAAGAACGATTGGAGCAAAATAAACAAAAATTCAACACACTACATTAATGAAGAATAATAAAACATTTAGTATCCAGCAGCTTTAAGCATGCTGGATTTTTTCTGTTTTTTTATAAATCTCAGTCAATTGAATGAGACATTTTCTAGACCTATGGATGAAAGTATTTCCTTTATTTTTCATTACAGTGAAAGTAACAGAAACCTTAAAACAAATAAGAGGAGAATACCATCATGAAAAATCTATATCAAGACATACGTTTTCGAATGATTATTTTTGCAAATATCTCTTCATCCATTGGCTCTGGAATCACCATGATTGCTATTCCATGGATGCTTGTCACAGGTAAGGATGGAAATGAAGTGTTTGGTTATGTAACCATTACCACGACCATTCTCAGTTTCATCCTAACGCCCTATATAGGTAATCTAATTGATAATATGTCTCGAAAGAAATTACTACTAGTTAGCAAGTTTGTCAGTCTCATATTACTACTCATTTTTTCGATTATTGGATTTGCTGGAGTAGATTATGAAGTTTGGCATTATATCATCATTTATATGATTGGGACCTTATATTACACAATTTTTTATCCAACAATGTTTGCATTAAATCAAGAAATCTTTAATCATGATCAATATAAAACATTAAATGGAGCAATGGAGGTCCAGGGGCAGTTATCCAGTGTTGTAGCAGGTGCTTTAGCGAGTATTCTGTTATCCAAGTGGGAATTACAAACGATTTTACTGTTAGATGTCTTAACGTATGCAGCTGCGATTTACTTTTACATACGAATTCCTTATGCAAGAAAAAGTAGTAAACAAACGATTAACAAACCAAAAGAAAAAGCAACAGCCGGCTTATCATATATGCTAAAAAGACCTTCCATGCTTGTCTTTCTATTGTTTTCAATTATGCCCTTCATTGGGGTCATGATCACCAATTATTTATTCCCTGTTTATTTAGCAGAGGTATTAAAATCCTCGGGGAGTGTTTATGGAATTCAAGGAATGTTATATGGAGTAGGGGCAATCCTTGCAGGTGTTTTCGTTCCATTCATTGCTTTAAAATTAGGGAACGAAAAAACGATAATTTACGGAGTTTATATATATACAGTAGCCATTTCACTCATTGTCATAGCTAATGTTCCTATTTACTTGTCACTTATGCTATTTATAGCTATCGGAAATAGTGGGACGAGAGTAGCTAGAAATTCATTCTTAATGGATCAAATTCCGAATGAGTTAATCGGTAGGGTAGATAGCCTGTTTCGATCTGTTGGCCTACTTCTAAGAATCGTTCTGCTTTCCATCTTTACAGGAATGGTTTCTAATGGACTCATTGTGTATTGCTTTATTATGCTGAACGGAATTTTAATTATCTCATCGCTTTTCTTATACGCTGCTTGGAAAAAAGGATTAACATCTGATTATATTGGAGTTAATGAAAAACAGCTAACAGCTTAAAATATTTATTCGCAAAAAACAAGGCACATTCAATACGATCAACGTTCAGTTTTGAATCACTTATTATCAATTAAAACCTTAGGCACCCAATTAACAATTCAATTGGATGCCTATTTGGTATGATTGCGGGTATGTATTCAATTTAGACAGTCAAATAGCAGGGCATTTGGAGGTAACAATAAATAGTGTAATGTTGTTAATTACATAGCTAAAATAAAATGCCTCTAATCATTGTCCGAATTTACCTGATGACTATTTGTAATACAAAAAATACACTGAACAAAGGTCCAGCG
Source organism: Paenisporosarcina sp. (assembly GCA_040512715.1). GTDB lineage: Bacteria > Bacillota > Bacilli > Bacillales_A > Planococcaceae > Paenisporosarcina. Next base: position 4,681 of record JBEVEQ010000106.1, read on the forward strand.
TAACAGATTATAAAATTTCTTATTCAACTAAGCCCCCGTTAGTAAATATTTACAGTAACTCATTTAATTTTCATAAATAGGTACAATTGTTTTAATTTGTGTTTGCTTCTTCTTACTGTCGAATACAACCGATTTATTTATGAAGAAATAAATTCTTAATCCATCTTCACTTTGTATAATCTTTGCAGTGTTACTTTCTTCATCTTTTACCTGTTTTATTTTATTATCTGTTATTACTCCGTAACGAACAAAAAAATCATCAAAATTAGTAAATGACCAGTTTAGACCATCATCTGTTTGAAGAGGAAGTGAGCCTCCTCCCAAATACCACTCCCACTTAGCATCCTTTAACTTGATAAATCCATCGTAAAGATTGTTGTCTTTAGTATAAAAAACCAGAATACCGTCTTTAACAACTTCTAAATGGATTATCTCTTCTACATCCATATTGGTATCTTTCATTTCATCAAGTAATTGTTGTTCAATTGTAGTATTTTCATTGTTGCTATCACAGAAACTTAATAAAAAGATAGAAATAATAGATAAACAAGCAATTATACAAAATTTAATACTTATATTCTTTCCCATTTTTCTTTATCTCCCTTGTTTATTCAACTAACCTGATCCGTTACATTTTACCATTATTATCCAAAGTATGTCTTTACTGTTCATTTGGTTAATCCCGAAAAACTAACTTTATAAAAAATAGAATATTATGGTAACATTAATTTAAATAAATAAACTTAATATTGGCACTACATTACGTAACGAATTAAAAGGAGGATAACTTTGGAGGGTACAAGCTCAAGCTTAGAAGCTCATATACGAGAATTAGAAGAAAAACTTTTACAACCTGATATCCGCACATCTGAGATTGAGTTAGATGAGCTTCTTTCAAATGAATTTTTGGAATTTACTAGTTCAGGAAAGGTGAAAAATAAATAAACAGGATTGTTTAGACGGTTTACAAACTCATCCTATGAAGTTATATGATTTTGCCATTAAACCGTTGTCAGAAGAATTGATTTTAAGTACATATCGTTTAATTTATGTAGCAAGAAACCAGCATTCTTTGCGAAGTTCAATATGGAAATATTCTGATGCTCGATGGCAAATGCTATTTCATCAAGGCACACCTACTGCAAACCATGATTAGAATAAGGAAGTGAGTATATGTTTTTTCTCCAAATGTCTGGATTCCCTGGTGCAGGGAAATCAACTCTTGCTAAACAAATTTCAAAATTGACTGGTGCAGTTATAGTAGATCATGATGTTGTGAAATCAGCTTTATTAAAATCATTAAATGATCATTCATTCGACCATCAGATGGCAGGGAAAATATCTTATGATATTGATTGGTCATTAATCGATTTCTATTTATCGCAAGGACAAAACACGATTTTAGATAGCCCTTGTTTTTATTCGGAAATGGTTGAAAAAGGTGTACGTCTTTCTGAAAAACATAAAGTAGAATACAAATATGTTGAATGTTATTTAAACGACAGTACACTAATTAAATCCAGACTTGCAAATAGGGACCGAATGCTAAGTCAAATTGAAAACATAGCCTCTGAAGAAGCATTTAATGAATGGGTGAATAAAAGCAAAAAACCTTTGGAACATGAGTGTCTAAGAGTCGATTCAAGCATGCCTATAGAAAATTATCTAGAGGACGTTCTTAACTATTTAACGACTAAGTCAAATTTATAAATGTCTCTATTTTATAGAAGAAAATTTCTTAACTGTAGCGGTAAATTGCAATCTGTTCTGTAACTTCAGTTGAATTACTCTAACTTTACATATTTTTATAAAGCGGTCTAGTTTCGAATTTACCATCCGCTGTGTTCAGCTCAGCCAATAAGTGATATAGTTAAAAAGATATATATATATGACAATTAAGTGGATGGGGATGTTGAGAATGTCAGTTTCAAAAATTTTGAAATGGGTTACAGGTGGAATGGAAGCAATTTTAGGAATTCCG
>JBEVEQ010000143.1:0-6614 GCA_040512715.1 Paenisporosarcina sp.
GTCGTGCAAGAAGGCAATCCTAAAGGTGGAAAAATCCCTGAGTTAGAAGATCTCCCAGAAGAATTTGCACCTGGTATTGGTCCCGATGAATATCAACAAATTGCGAAGCGGTTATTGGCTAATATGTAGTGTATTTTAAAGGATTTTAGAAGCCTTTTAAAACCTATTCTCTTTTAAATATGGACTCTGTTAAGCGTTGTTGTTTTTGTTGATTGCAAGGGAATCTGCGACACCTTGCGGAACAACGGGCTAGCAAGACCCCGAAGCGAGAACAAAAGAAAGAAGACTAAGGACGCCACCTCGCGAGCGCAACGCCTTCGTGACCAACATCCTGTTGGCCTGAGGAGACTTGCTAGTTCGTCCGCAGTAAGGATTGGAGTCCCTCTTTTTTAAAAAGAAATCATCAGTAAAAGGTAACAGCACCAAACCATAAACCCCACTTATCGAGTTAGTTACTTAAAACTCTCTCGATAAGTGGGGTTCATCTTTTATAAATAGTCATCTTAAAATGAGCTTTAAAGGGTCTGTCAAGGCTTCAATACAAACTTGATACTTTCATCTTCATGGTCATTAAATAATTGATAAGCTTCACTTGCTTTTGACAAAGGAACTTTGTGTGTAACAATCTCGGTAGGATCAAATTCACCTTTTGTAATTTTATCGAAAAGTATAGGCATGTAATGAATAACAGGCGCTTGTCCCATTTTTAATGTAACATTACGCTCAAAAATACTACCAAGGGGAAACATATTATATTTTGAACCGTAAACGCCTGTCAGTTGGATTGTACCAAATTTTCGTACTGCATTTAAGCCGATATCAATTGCACTTAAAGTACCACCTTGTAATTTAAGTTTTTGTTCAACTTTTTCAACTGGGGACATTTTTCCGTCCATCCCAACACAATCAATTACTACATCTACTCCGCCATTTGTAATTTCTTTTATATGACTACCCATATCATCATAATCATCGAAGTTAAAAATTTCTACATTGTTCATTTTTACGGCGTGATTCAACCGATAAGCTAAGTGGTCAACCGCGATTACACGTTTTGCGCCTTTCATCCATGCGAATTTTTGAGCCATCAATCCAATTGGACCTGATCCTAATACAGCAACCGTATCCCCCGATTTCATCCCTGAATTTTCGACACTCCAATATGCTGTTGGCAAAACATCTGACATAAATAGAAGGGATTCATCTTCTAATTCACAAGATTCTGGAATGACAAAAGGCATAAAGTTACCATAAGGAACACGTAAAAACTCTGCTTGGCCGCCAGGGTAATCTCCATAGCGTTCAGTAAATCCGAAATAGCCACCTGTATCTACTTTTGGATTATCATTTGAATTATCGCATTGACTTTCCATATCATGGTTACAGTAGTAACAGGTTCCACATGATACGTTGAAAGGTAAAACAACACGGTCTCCCTTTTTAACTTTTGTTACTTCAGGACCTACTTCTTCAACAATACCCATAGGTTCATGACCAATTACATAATCTTTTCGAGCTGGAAGAGCTCCTTTATAGATGTGGAGGTCTGAACCACATATAGCTGTAGAGGTAATACGCACAATTATATCATCACGTTTTTGAAGCTTAGGATCTTCCACTTCTTTAACCTTAATATCTTTCGTACCTTGAAATGTAACTGCCTTCATAAATCAGCCTCCTCATTCAATTTTCAAGAATATATTTCCCAAATGGCAGAATATTTAAACATTTCTATTCGTAAAAAAAAGCTTAAACTCGAGGGTCTAAGCTAGAAAATATTAATCCATTTCCTTTTTTGTAGCTGTTTTGTACTTTGTTACATAGGATGAGCTCGAAAAAATAGTAGGGCTCTTATCAATTCCTTCATCAGTACCACGCTTTTCATGTGCTTTATTATAAGCTTGAGATGTTTGCCAAGCTTCAAATGATCCAGGACCTGTCCATTCGGTCAAGATGATATATGTATCTGAACTGATTGGTCGCATAACGCGAATTGCAATAAATCCTGGTTCATCTTCAATTGCTCGTAGTCGATTCGTAAAACGATGCTCGAAGATGGGACGACCTTCCTCTGTTACTGGAATGTTATTGAAAACGAAATAGCCTTGTTCACTTAATTCTCCTGATGAATCGATTACTTCATATTTACGTGGCGTTTGAAAGACCGTTGCTCCAGATGTTTCATGTAGTAGTACCGCATTACCTTCCCCAAGAAGTACAACCATCTTTTCGTTTGCATGCTTTTCTTTTATTGAAAGCATAAATTCAGGTGTTCCTGATGTTAAATAAATATTCATTGTTATCCCTCCGTATCTCTATCTTCAGTATAATCTTCCCGTTTCAAAAATACTTAAAACAATTCTTTGACTAAATGATGTCTTCTATTCAAGACAATTCTATGACAATTGTCCTCGATAACTATACAATATAAAAGAGAAAGTCTATATTTAGAACGAATATAACTAGCAAAACAACCAATATGTGTAAGTGAAGGGAAGGAAACAAATTTCATGAGAAAGATTAATGATACATTTTTACGAGCAGCCAAAGGTGAAAATATTGATTACACACCAGTATGGTATATGCGTCAAGCTGGTCGATCACAACCGGAATATCGAAAAATAAAAGAAAAATATTCTTTAGAAGAAATTACACATCAACCTGAATTATGTGCATATGTTACCCGTTTACCTGTAGAAAACTACGGTGTAGATGCAGCGATTCTTTACAAAGACATCGTAACGCCTCTTCCAGGAATCGGTGTTGATGTAAAAATTAAAGCGGGCGTTGGTCCTGTCATTTCCAATCCAATTCGTACAGTTCAAGACGTGGAGAAACTTGGAGAACTTTCACCACAAGACCATATTCCATTTGTCCTTGAAACGATTAAAATTTTGACTGAAGAACAACTTAATGTTCCATTGATTGGTTTCTCAGGAGCTCCTTTTACTTTAGCTAGCTATATGATTGAAGGGGGACCTTCAAGAAATTACAATAAAACAAAATCATTCATGGTGACTGAACCCCAAGCTTGGTTTGCATTAATGGACAAGCTTGCTGACATGATTATCGTTTATGTGACTGCGCAAGTGAATGCAGGAGCAAAAGCTATTCAAATTTTTGATTCATGGGTTGGGGCTTTGAATGTTGAAGATTACCGCATTTTTATTAAACCGGTAATGACACGCATCTTTAACGCAATTCAAGAATTAAACGTGCCGGTCATTACATTTGGTGTGGGTGCAAGTCACTTAGCAAAAGAGTGGCATGACTTGCCAGTTGATGTTGTCGGTTTAGACTGGCGTTTATCAATTAAAGAAGCACGTGGCATGGGGTTAACAAAAACACTTCAAGGAAATTTAGATCCATCTTTGCTATTAGCTGATTGGTCTGTCATTGAAAAACGTGCTAAAGAAATTATCGACCAAGGTGTTACACACCAAAGTCATATTTTCAACTTAGGACACGGTGTCTTCCCAGAAGTGAATCCTGAAACATTGAAAAAACTAACCGCATTGGTTCATGATTATAGCCGTGCACGAATGAAAGCACATTCATAAATCAATGTAGTTCACATAACGAAAATGAACGTGGCAAAATGATGGTTGTAAATTTATTAATGAGGTGAAGGAATTGTCAAAAAAAACAATGGGTTTGCTTGTCATGGCATATGGCACACCATACAAAGAAGAAGATTTAGAACGATATTATACTCATATTCGTCATGGTCGTCCTCCAAGTCCAGAAGCGTTAACTGATTTAAGAGATCGTTATCGTGCCATTGGTGGAATTTCACCTTTAGCCAAGATAACCGATGATCAAGCGACAGCTCTTTGTAATCGTTTGAATGAAGTGCAAGATGAAATAAATTTCAAATTATATATCGGTCTTAAACATATTGAACCTTTTGTAGAAGATGCAGTAGAACAAATGCATAAAGATGGCATCACTGAAGCCGTTTCTATTGTATTAGCACCACATTTTTCAACATTTTCAATCAAGTCTTATAACGGACGCGCTAAAGAGGCTGCTGAAAAACTTGGTGGACCACATATTACTTCAGTTGAAAGCTGGTATGATGAGCCGAAATTTATTCAGTACTGGACGGAGAAGGTTGCTGCAATTTTTGATTCAATGTCAGCTGAAGAACGTGCGAAAGCATGCTTAATCGTCTCTGCTCACTCATTACCTGAAAAAATTATTGCGAATGGTGATCCATATCCAGATCAGTTAAAAGAGACTGCTGATTTAATCGCGCAAGCTGCTGGAGTAGAAAACTATGAAATAGGCTGGCAAAGTGCAGGTCAAACACCTGAACCTTGGATTGGACCTGATGTACAAGATTTAACTCATGAATTACATGAACAAAAAGGATATAACTCATTTGTCTACACACCAGTTGGATTTGTGGCAGACCATTTAGAAGTTCTTTTTGATAATGATTATGAGTGTAAAGTCGTGACGGATGAGATTGGGGCTAAATATTACCGCCCTGAAATGCCGAATACGCAACCTTTATTTATTGATGCAATGACGGATGTAGTTTTAAAACATATAGACAAGAAATAAATAAACTGAACCCGAAAGTGATGATGACAGTGTCTGGCGAAAAACGTAAAGTAGCTGTAATAGGAGGCGGGATAACCGGATTAGCTGCCGCATTCTACTTACAAAAAGAAGCAAAAGAAAAAGGATATCCACTTGAAGTGATCTTAATCGAAGCTTCTCACCGACTTGGCGGGAAAATCCAGACAGTTCGTCGCGATGGTTTTGTTATCGAACGAGGACCAGATTCATTTTTAGAGCGTAAAAAAAGTTTCGGTCAATTTGCTGAAGACCTTGGAATCAGTGACCAACTTGTTGCCAATGCAACGGGTCAAGCCTATATTCTAGTGAATGATGGTCTTCACCCAATTCCCGGAGGATCTGTTATGGGCATTCCTACAAAGATTTCGCCGTTTATTACTTCAGGTTTGTTCTCTTGGAGCGGGAAATTACGTGCAGCTGGTGATTTTGTTTTACCTAGGGCTGCAAGTAAGGATGATCAATCTGTCGGGACATTTTTACGAAGACGTTTTGGCGGTGAAGTGGTTGAAAATTTAATTGAACCATTATTGTCAGGTGTCTATTCGGGAGATATTGATAAAATGAGTCTCCATGCAACGTTTCCACAGTTCTATAAACTTGAACAGGAACATCGTAGCTTAATTCTTGGTTCGAAAAAAACGGTATCCAAACAGCCTGTTAATAAGTCCAAAGAAGGTATTTTCCGTACATTCAAGAATGGATTGGAAACGATTGTGGAAGCCATTGAAGAGCAGCTTGAACCTGGTTCTGTAATGAAGGGTGTACGAGTGGAGCGTTTTGAAAGAGTCGGGGAACAAGTAAACCTGTTCCTCAACAATGATTGTGAAATGCTTTTCGATCGAGTGATTTTTGCAACACCACATCTTGCCGCTCTCCCATTATTTGAAGAACATGGTTTGATGAATGACTTTCAGGAGATGCCTGCAACCTCGGTAGCAACCGTTGCTTTGGCTTTTAAAGAAGAGGCAGTCAATCAAGAAAAAGAAGGCACCGGCTTTTTAGTGTCACGCAATAGTGACTATTCAATAACTGCTTGTACGTGGACACATCGAAAGTGGCCAACGACTACACCAAAAGGCCACGTGTTGCTTCGTGGGTTTGTAGGTCGTGCAGGTGACGAGTCAGCAGTGGAATTATCCGACAGCGAGCTAGAAAAAATTGTTTTGTCGGATCTCCGCCAAACGATGAAAATTGATCAAGATCCATTATTTTCAGTGGTTACAAGATGGAAAAATGCTTCTCCTCAATATATGGTAGGGCATAAGGAACGAGTGGCTAAGGCTAAGAAAGAAATTCAAGATCATTTCCCAATGATTAAGCTAGCTGGAAGTTCATATGAAGGACTTGGACTGCCTGATTGTGTTGATCAAGGGAAAGCAGCTGTAGCTGAAATACTTGAGTGTTTGTTTATAAAATAAATGAATAATAAACACCAAAATCCAAGTCTATTTTAGACTTGGATTTTAGTTTAGCAACAAATCATAAGTTTGTTAGTAAGTGTCAATATGAGAAACTAAAGATTTTACGCAAGCTCCCATGAGTGTATCTATTTAATGTTGACTTTGACTTTCTATCGAAACCCATTAATACTCCCGTTTATCCAACTTGGATAATCTGTAATGTAGCAAGTTTATAGCTAAAACGTTCATGTAATTCAGCAACTAGTTTTACGACGTCTCCTTCTAATAAGGAAAATAATTCAGTGGAAGTTAGAGTGGCAGAAGTAGTAGATTCAGAAAGTGATGATTCTATTTTTATAGCATCATTGATAGCTATTTGAAACCTTGAGGGATTACAAGTTAATGCGGTTGTATTCAAAATTACTTTGTAGCTAATTTGATACACGCCTGCCTTAGAAACTTTTAAACCTTCGCGTATTAAACTAACGTCTTGACAAGGTCCGGCGATATTAAATTTTATATTACCTGATTCAAAACTTTCAGATTGTGAATAGGCAAATCCAAATGATGTTGATGTTCCCGGTCCAGGGGGGCCAGTATCGCCTTTAGGCCCTTGTTGTCCATTTA
>JBEVEQ010000155.1:0-5040 GCA_040512715.1 Paenisporosarcina sp.
GAGTTAACAATATCATTAGCAGAAAAGAAATATAAAGTATTTTATAAACAACAAGAGAAGCTACTGTATTTCTTTGATATAACCGAACAAACCGAAATTGAAAGTTTGTATTATGCAGATCGAACAGTTCTAGCAGTGTTGTATATTGATAACTATGACGAGTTGGCACAAGGAATGGATGATCAGACTCGCAGCCAGTTGAATAGTCTGGTAACGTCTTTGATCAATAACTGGGGAGCGGGACAAGGAATTTACGTCAAGCGGATTTCTTCTGACAAATTCCTAGCTGTTTTAAATGAATCCATTCTCCTTGATCTTGAAAAAACCAAGTTCTCTTTGCTCGATGATATTCGAGAAGCAACATCTAAACTCAACCTAGCGTTAACATTAAGTATAGGGGTTGGAGCAGGCTCTGCTTCACTAGTGGAGCTAGGTGAGCTTGCACAATCGAGTCTAGATTTAGTACTCGGTCGTGGGGGAGACCAAGTCGCAATTAAACAACCCAGTGGTAAGGTGAAGTTTTACGGTGGTAAAACGAACCCAGTTGAAAAGCGGACGAGAGTTCGTGCGCGTGTTATTTCACATGCGTTACGTGACTTAATTCAAGATAGTGACCAAGTATTTGTAATGGGTCATAAACTGCCTGACATGGATGCTATTGGAGCATCCGTAGGTGTTCGAAAAATGGCTGAAATGAATCAAATCGATGGATATGTCGTATTAGACTTTGATGAGCTTGATCATAGCGTTACACGTCTAATGGATGAAATTAAAAGCAAGCCAGCATTATTTGCTAGATTCATTTCCCCTGAAGAGGCATTATCAAAGTTAACGGATAAAACACTCTTAGTGGTTGTAGATACACATAAACCAAGGATGGTAATAGATGAAAAGTTATTAAATAAAGCGGAGAAGGTAGTCGTGATAGACCATCACAGACGTGGGGAAGAATTTATCTCAAATACTTTATTGGTCTATATGGAACCCTACGCATCATCTACTGCTGAATTGGTAACAGAGTTACTTGAGTATCAACCGAAACACGATAAAATCTCCATGTTAGAAGCAACAGCAATGCTTGCTGGAATAATTGTGGATACGAAGAGTTTTACTTTACGTACTGGTGCAAGAACATTCGAAGCAGCATCTTACTTAAGAACACATGGTGCCGATACCGTTTTAGTACAACGTTTATTAAAAGAAGATATTGAAACTTATATAGAGCGTTCTAAAATTGTACAAACTGTTGAATTTTTCCGAGAAGGAATTGCTATTGGGCATGGAGAAGAAGATTCAGCATATAGCCAAGTCTTAATTGCACAGACAGCAGATATTTTATTAACAATGAAGGGAGTTTCGGCTTCCTTTGTTGTAGCGAAAAAAACCAATGGTGAAGTGGGAATCAGCGCTAGATCCATGGGAGACATTAATGTTCAACTAATTATGGAACGATTAGGCGGCGGCGGGCATTTAACAAATGCGGCTTGTCAGATTCCAGATGGAAACGTTCAAGAATCTATTGAGCAACTAAAACAAGCAATTGTCGATATTGTCGAAGGAGGCCAAACGGAATGAAAGTTATTTTCTTAAAAGATGTTAAAGGCAAAGGTAAAAAAGGTGAAATTAAAAATGTTGCTGATGGCTATGCACATAATTTTTTATTGAAAAACAATTTAGCGATAGAAGCGAACCAAGCTAGTATCAGTGCTTTAGACGGGGCGAAACGTAAAGAAGATAAACAGGCAGAACAAGTATTGGAAGATGCGAAAAAATTAAAAGAGCAATTAGAGAAACTGACGATTGAACTAAAAGCAAAGTCTGGTGAAGGCGGTCGTTTGTTTGGCTCTATTACAACGAAGCAAGTTGCAGAACAGCTTCAAAAATCCCATAGCATTAAAATTGATAAACGCAAAATGGAGTTAGATGATGCTATTCGTGCATTAGGTTTTACGAATGTACCTGTGAAGCTCCATCAGGAAGTAACAGCTACTTTGAAAGTTCATGTTACAGAAGAAGCGTAAGGAGAGACAAAAATGAGCGATCCAATATTGGACCGGATTCCCCCTCACAACCAAGAAGCTGAGCAGTCCGTCATCGGGGCTATCTTTTTAGAACCGCAAGCGCTCATTACAGCAGCAGAAATCTTGCAGTACGAAGATTTTTATCGAGTAGCGCATCAAAAGATTTTCCAAACGATGAACAGATTAAGTGATCAAGGTAAACCGATTGATGTAGTAACGGTAACAGAAGAACTAGCTTCAAAGAAAGAGTTAGAGGATGTTGGTGGTCTTTCATATTTAACGGAGATTGCAAATGCCGTACCTACAGCTGCCAATATTGCACACTATGCGAGAATCGTAGAAGAGAAGGCTTTACTAAGAAGACTTATTCGAGTAGCTACGAATATTGTGGAAGACGGATTTACACGTGAAGATGAAGTAGAAGCTTTATTATCGGAAGCCGAAAAGAAAATGATGGAAGTTTCGAATCGAAAAAATGCAGGTGACTTCAGGCACATAAAAGATGTTCTGGTGCAGACGTACGATAATATCGAACTTCTTCATTCACGTAAGGGTGATATTACGGGTGTACCCACCGGTTTCCGTGACTTAGATCGAATAACTGCTGGATTCCAACGTAATGATTTAATCATTGTTGCTGCCCGTCCTTCCGTAGGTAAAACGGCATTCGCACTAAATGTTGCACAAAATGTTGCGACGAAAACAGAAGAGAATGTAGCCATCTTTAGTTTAGAGATGGGTGCCGAGCAGCTTGTTATGCGTATGCTTTGTGCGGAAGGTAATATTGATGCACAAATTTTAAGAACAGGTGCATTAAGCGCTGAAGATTGGCGCAAACTAACAATGGCGATGGGTAGTTTATCGAACGCAGGTATTTTCATCGACGATACACCTGGTATTCGTATTAATGAAATTCGTTCAAAATGTCGTCGATTAAAGCAAGAGTATGGATTAGGCATGATCTTAATCGATTACTTACAATTGATTCAAGGAAGCGGGAACGGCAAAGAAAATCGTCAACAAGAGGTATCCGAGATTTCGCGTTCATTAAAAGCGTTAGCTCGTGAATTAAAAGTACCAGTTATTGCTTTGTCACAGTTATCCCGTGGAGTAGAACAGCGTCAAGACAAGCGTCCAATGATGTCCGATTTACGTGAATCCGGAAGTATTGAGCAGGATGCCGATATTGTGTCTTTCTTATATCGTGAGGATTATTACGATAAGGAAACAGAAAATCAAAATATGATTGAAATCATCATTGCAAAGCAACGTAATGGTCCAACAGGAACAGTTACTCTTGCATTTGTAAAAGAATTTAATAAATTCGTAAATGTCGATTGGAGCCAACATTCAGCTCCACCAGCTTAAATTTAGATTTAAGATCCCAGTAGCGTTTTTATTGGTTATACCAGAACACGAACGATAAATGTCAGAATACATTTTTACGTTCGTGTTTTTTGGCGTTTTGGATTGACTTCGACCATTACGGTTGATACAATGAGACTTGTTTGATTCAGGACGCGTGAAAGCGTCTGACGGAGGTGCTGACCATGACATCAGTAGTAGTTGTTGGAACACAATGGGGAGACGAAGGAAAAGGTAAAATTACCGATTTTCTTTCTGAGCATTCAGAAGTAATTGCTCGCTACCAAGGTGGAAATAATGCAGGACACACCATTATTTTTGGTGGAGAAACGTACAAGCTTCATTTAATTCCTTCCGGGATTTTTTATAAAGACAAAATCTCTGTTATCGGAAATGGTATGGTTGTAGATCCAAAAGCGTTAGTAAAAGAATTAAAAGGTCTTCATGAGCGTGGAGTAACAACAGAAAATTTGCGAATTTCTAATCGTGCACACGTTATTTTACCTTATCATTTAAAACAAGACGAAGTGGAAGAAGCACGTCGTGGGGCTAATAAAATCGGAACAACTGGTAAAGGAATTGGCCCAGCTTACATGGACAAGGCTGCGCGAGTTGGTATCCGTATGGCAGATTTGTTAGATCACGTCGTATTCGAAGAAAAACTTCGTAATAACCTAAACGAGAAAAACCGTATGTTTGAAAAATTCTACGAAACTGAAGGATTTACAGTGGAAGAGATAATGGAAGAGTATTACGGTTATGGGCAAGAAATTGCGAAGTATGTAACGGACACATCAAAAGTGTTAAATGATGCTTTAGATGAAGGACGTCGAGTATTATTTGAAGGTGCTCAAGGTGTCATGTTAGACATCGACCAAGGAACATACCCATTTGTTACTTCTTCTAACCCAGTAGCGGGAGGAGTAACGATTGGAGCGGGTGTTGGTCCAACAAAAATTAGTCACGTTGTAGGCGTTTGTAAAGCCTATACATCACGTGTTGGTGATGGTCCATTCCCAACTGAGCTATTTGACGAAGTCGGAAATCAAATTCGTGAAGTAGGGAAAGAGTACGGAACAACTACTGGTCGTCCCCGTCGTATCGGTTGGTTCGATAGTGTTGTTGTACGTCATGCTCGTCGTGTTAGTGGTTTAACGGATTTAACGGTAAACTCCATAGACGTATTAACTGGGCTTGATACAGTTAAAATTTGTACAGCTTATAAGTACAAAGACGAATTAATTACAGAATATCCTGCGAACCTACGCATGTTAGCAGACTGTGAACCTGTTTACGAAGAACTTCCAGGCTGGCATGAAGATGTAACATCTGCTAAATCTTTAGATGAACTACCTGAAAATGCTCGTCATTATCTAGAGCGTGTATCTCAGTTAACAGGTGTTCCAATTTCTATCTTCTCAGTAGGACCTGATCGAAACCAAACGAATATTGTAGCGAGTGTGTGGCGCTAAAAATTTTGAAGCGGAGAAAGGAAACTTTCTTCGCTTTTTTTCGTATGTAAAAGATAGAAGATTTTTCCAGGTGGAGGAGATTGAAATGATTCACTTTAAAAAGTATTGGTTTTGGGTAGCTATAATGGCAGTTTTGATCAGTTGGGCAGCAAATACATGGTACTTTAAGTCAAAACAGATTG
>JBEVEQ010000179.1:0-6607 GCA_040512715.1 Paenisporosarcina sp.
AAAAATTAAATTAAATACAAATGATAATTATCGTGGCTTGAAAAAGCTAATGCGTGAAAATAATTTAAATACTGTTTGTGAAGAAGCACGTTGTCCAAATATTCATGAATGTTGGGGTACTCGACGTACTGCAACCTTTATGATTTTAGGGGCTATTTGTACTCGAGCATGTCGTTTTTGTGCAGTTAAAACAGGACTTCCAAATGAATTAGACCTAGCAGAACCTGAACGTGTAGCAGATTCGGTGGTTATTATGAATTTGAAACATGTCGTGGTAACAGCAGTTGCACGGGATGATCTTAAAGATGGAGGATCAGCAGTCTTCGCTGAAACTGTCCGCGCAATTCGTCGCAAAAATCCATTTACCACTATTGAAGTATTACCTTCAGACATGGGTGGCATTGAAGAAAATTTGCAAGCCCTTATGGATGCAAAACCAGATATTTTAAATCACAATATCGAAACAGTACGTCGTTTAACACCAAGAGTTCGTGCCAGAGCAAAATATGATCGCTCATTAGAATTCTTGCGTCGTGCAAAAGAAATGCAACCTGAAATTCCTACTAAGTCGTCATTAATGGTCGGATTAGGGGAAACACGTGAAGAAATTATTGAAGTAATGGATGATTTACGTGCCAATAATGTGGATATTATGACAATCGGTCAATATTTACAGCCTTCAAAAAAACATCTAGTTGTTCAAAAATATTATTCACCAATGGAATTCGGAGAACTTCGTAAAATTGCTATGTCAAAAGGATTCTCACACTGTGAAGCAGGTCCGCTCGTTCGAAGCAGTTATCATGCAGATGAGCAAGTGAATGCAGCAGCGAAGGAAAAACAACGAATTGGTGATGAGCTAATCGCTCTTTCAACAAACTAATGGGGTTGGATATGATGATCACAATCGATCGATGGGAATATGAAATACTTCACGATTATCGAGATGCCTTTCAACAAGAGGCTCTTCAAGATCGCTATAGCGAAATTTTAGACAAATATGATTATATTCTTGGTGACTGGGGATATGGTCAACTTCGTTTAAAAGGCTTTTTTGATGATAAAAATCAGAAGGCTACATATGATACTAAATACAGTACGGTTCAAGATTATTTATATGAATATTGTAACTTTGGATGTGCCTATTTTATTATCAAGAAAATAGGTCCTGCAAAGCCAAGTGAAGAGATTCCTAAAATAGAAGAAGTGATTTTAGAAGAGGACCACGATTCGGATGTTCAAACATCCTGATCGTGGTTTTCATTATGTATCATAGTGGTGACACTGTGGATTAAACTGGCGATAAAGAAGAATAATGTGCTGAAAGGCATCCATATCGGGAACTAATGATAATGTGGCGATTGCTGCAAATAATCAGGCGTTAGCTCCCAAAATCTTTTCTCCCTAACTCTACCAGAACAAAAAACGAAATCGATTGTGCGATTTCGCATCTTTTTAAATTAAGCTGCTGCTTCAGTTCGATAAAAGAAATGCTCTATATAGCCATTTTCTTCTAAATCTTCAGCACCTAAAATGGCAAATTGATTATTTCTAAGCCATAAAGTTGGGTTTCATCGGTAATACTAAAGAAAGCGTTTTTGTTTCAATACACCATCTTTCTATTTTGCAGTTCCCCATACATTCCTAAAAAATATGGTACGATAGGATGGAAAAGATATTACTTCGAAAGATTATAAAGTGAGGGTTCTTCATGTATTTTATTGACCGAAAAAATATTACAGCAACTTTGACGTATATGGAATCAATTGTGAATGTTATGGATAAAACATCTAAATTCCCCCTAAGTGAGATAGAGGAATTAGCTTTAGAAAGAATTGCACAAAATCTGATTGAGTCCATTATTGATGTGGGGAATTCAATAATTGATGGTTTTATTATGAGAGATCCTGGTAGTTACGACGATATTATTGATATTCTTCTTGATGAAAAGGTTATTACGGTTGATATGGAAGCATCTTTAAAAGAAGTATTGAGTCTTCGGAAAATGCTCGTTCGACAGTTTATGAATGTTGATCACCAATTAGTAGCTCAAACATTGGTGAATAATAGGAATGCGTTGAATGAATTTCCTGAAAAAATTGACATGTATTTAACAAATGAACTTGGACCAGTTTCCGCATTCATTCCGGAGAACTCTAAATGAAAATTTACAAAGCATATTGTATTGACTTAGATGGAACAGTGTACCGAGGAAGTGAACCTATTATAGAAACGGTGCAGTTTATTCATCAGTTACAAAAGCAAGGGATCGAGCCTTTTTTCGTTACGAATAATTCATCCCAAACACCGGATCAAGTGATGGAAAAACTGTATAGGTTTGGCGTTCAAGCGAAACGTACACATATTATGACTTCAGCTATGGCTGCTGCCAAATATATTCGACTTCATTTTTTAGGTAAAACGGTATCGATGGTTGGTGAACGAGGGTTAAGAGAAGCCTTACTGGAGAATGATATGGAGATTGTTGATGAATCTTCCGATGTTTTTGTTATGGGAATTGATAGAGGAATCTCGTATGAGAAAATATCTCAAGCTTGTCTAGATGTACGTAGAGGTGCTATTTTTATTTCCACCAATAGTGATCGTGCTTTTCCAAATGAACGTGGACTTTTGCCTGGGAATGGCGCTTGGACATCGGTTGTTCAAACGTCGACAGGAGTGGAACCGATTTTTATTGGTAAACCCGAGGGTCATATGTTGGATTTAATACAAATGGAACATGGTTTTAAGAAGGATGAAATGGTGATGATTGGTGACAATTATGATACAGATATTTTAGCAGGAATTCATTTTGGTATTGATACCATTCATGTAAATACTGGTGTAACTACTACGACTCAAGTATTAGAAATGCCGTATCAACCAACATATTGCATAGAGAATTTAATTTCTTTTAAATAATTGCTCTGTTAAACTATACTGTTGATTTCCGTTACGGGCGGACGCTTTCACGGGTAGTTCGTGAGTCTCCTGGCTCGCTAAGCTCACTGTGGGGTCTCACATGGACTTGCTATTCCGCCTGAGTCACGTCTTTCACTACAATTACCAAACCGAACAGGTATATATCATTTAGCTTACTATTAAATGAGATGGAATAAAACAGTGAAGACTCGTAAGGGATAGCGAGACAGTCGAGACCCCGCAGAAGCGAAGCGACGAGGAGGCTAGGCTCACGCCCTAGGAAAGCGTAGCAGTTTTAACGGAATATCAACATCATTATGTAAAAGAGCCTAAATAAAAACGAGAAGACCTTTAAAGAAAAGCCCTCTCGTTTTGTTATTAAAATAATGGATTCTCATCTATATATTCATAAATCTTTTTTGTTAGTTCATCTGGAGATTCCGCTTCCACCAAATCACCATTGACAATTGCAAAAAAAGATTCTGCACATTTCGTACAATAACTTAAACAGCCGTATTCCAGCACATCAAGGTTTGGGTCACGTTCAAGTTCTTCAAATGTTTTTTGAGAACCATTAGCTAAATTACTTACACAAAATTCAACCATTGGATTCATCATTGTCACCTCGCTACATGGACATGCTACTCTTTTTTTTTTCATCCGTCAAACACTGTGCGTTATTGTGAAACTTATCACAATCATTTATACTAACTGTATTGAAAGCAGTGAGTAAAGGGAGTTTTTATAATGAAAAATTTAGTCTTATTAGGAGGCGGCTATGGTAACATGCGTGTGTTACTACGTTTGCTACCTACCAATTTACCTGAAGATATTCAAATAACATTAATTGATCGAACACCATTTCACAGTTTGAAAACTGAATTTTATGCTTTAGCCGCAGGAACAGTTTCAGATCAAGAAGTAAGAGTAGCGTACCCTGAACACGAAAGGCTTAAAACCGTTTTTGGTGAAATTGTTGAAATAAACCGTGAAGAAAAAGTCATTGTATTGGCAGACGATACACGAGTTCCTTATGATGATGTGGTTATCGGACTAGGATGTGAAGATAAATATCATGGAGTTCCTGGAGCAGATGAATTTACTTACAGTATCCAAACAATTCGTAAATCGAGAGAAACATTTAATGAACTTTGTGGGCTACCTTCAGGGTCTGTTGTAGGTATCGTAGGAGCAGGTCTTAGTGGTATTGAGCTAGCCAGTGAATTACGTGAATCACGTCCAGATTTAGCCATTAAATTATTCGATAGAAGTCCTCGAATATTACACGATTTCCCAGAGCGTTTAAGTAATTTTGTTAAAAAGTGGTTTGACACTCATAATGTTGACGTCGTAAGTAATTCAAATATTACTAAAGTAGAGCCTAAGGTTTTATATAATCATGAAGAAACAATCGAAGTGGATGCTGTTGTTTGGACTGCAGGAATTCAACCGGTTGCACCAGTCCGCGATTTAGGAACTGAAATAGACTCAATCGGTCGAGTTGTCCTAACGCAATATCATCATTTACCAGACGATGAAAATGTTTATGTAGTAGGTGATTGTGCTGCATTGCCATATGCACCAAGTGCACAAGTTGCGGAAGAACAGGCTGAACAAATTGTCCAAGTTTTACAAGCACGCTGGAAAGGCAAAGAATTGCCTGAAACAATGCCTGAAATTAAGCTTAAAGGCTTCCTTGGCTCATTAGGAAAGAAACAAGGCTTTGCATACTTAGCGGACCGTACTGTAACTGGAAGAATCGCTCGTTTATTAAAATCAGGTGTGTTATGGATGTACAAGTGGCATAACGGATAAAAAAATACCGAGAAGCAAATTGCCTGCTTCTCGGTATTTTTATGACTCTGATTTCAATCCATGTTTTTCTAGTTCAAGAAATACCGGTTGTAACTGAATATAACCTTCTCCTACAACTTCGCCTTCGATTATAACTAGTGGGTAAAAAAATTCATCCTCTAATATTCGATTGGCTATTTCTTGATGGCGTTCATTTTCAATTGGTTGTTCAATGTCTATATAGGTAAATTTTACAGGGTGTTTAGGATATTTACGGTCAATTGCCGCTTGCAACCATTCATGTGTATCCTTGGATGTAGGTGCGTTGACACAGCTTGCACAAATAATATCTGCTCCATAAATTTCAATTGAAATAGGCTTATTGTCCATTCTATTTATTCTCCCTTGGATTAACTAATGGATTTTTTCTTCTCTTCACATTATAATAATTATAAGGAAAGGAGTCGAAAGAAATGACTGATACAATGATGACTGAACAAGTTCAAGAAGTACTAGATAAATTACGCCCATTCTTACTCCGAGATGGTGGAGATTGTGAACTTGTTGATATTGAGGAAGGCATTGTTAAACTTCGTCTTCTTGGTGCATGCGGAAGCTGCCCAAGTTCTACAATCACACTTAAAGCGGGTATTGAACGTGCATTATTGGAAGAAGTTCCAGGTGTCGTTGAAGTGGAACAAGTATTTTAATAACAAAAGTTGAAACAGACTATTAGAAAGAGGAGCCTATTTGGCTCCTTTTTCTTTTTCTTCACGCATTAATTGCCATTGTTCTTTAGCTAATTCAATCAGCTTTGGCTCAATTGATGAACTTTGTTTTTCGATTGCTTTTGAAAAAAAGCGAGTTGCTTGTTCCCGATCGCCAATTCGACGGGATAATTCTGCGATCATGTAAATTATTCTTAGTTCCGACATTTGCGTTCCTGCATAATCTTCGTTGGAATAGGAATCACTATATAGATTACGGGCAATTGTTATAAAACGATTTTCTTGTTCTTGATTTTCATTTATTCGGTAAAGCCATGCAGTTCTTAACGCTAGTCCAGCAGTTGCTACGGCTTTTTCCTTTTTTACTATGCCACTTAAATAAGCTAATTTGTAAGCAGAGATAGCTTCATCAATTGATCTCTCTTCGCCAAAAGAATGTGGGGTCCAGTTAGCAGAAATTTTTTCTTGAATTTCTTCTTTTACACCAGGTGCAAAATATTTTGTGAAATCCTCAGTAAATGAAAATCCGCAATGTTCACAAACGAACACATTATATAACAGGGGATTGGATTCATTATTTAAATAAACAGGTTGAAAATCACTTTCTTGTCTTTCAACTTTCACAAATTTAGAACGTAATTTTGTCGTTTTAAATTTCTTTTTACAATGCAAACATTCTATTTCTTTTTGATAATGTGGTGTGAGTTCCATGCATGTTCCTCATTTCTAAAACCTACTATTTTTATTATACCGAAAAAAGGTAAGATTTGTTTGAAATGAAAAAGTTGTTGTTCTTGAATGAAGTGACCAATCCTTGATATGATAGGAGATAAGAAGGAAGGTGGTACGTATGACACAATTAGTAGAATTATCAGAGTCTGCTGCTTACCAAGTGAAGGAAATGATGAAGCATAACCAAGAAGAGGGAGCTTTTTTACGCGTTTCAGTAAATGGTGGCGGTTGTAGTGGATTATCATATGGAATGGGTTTTGAACATAATCAACAGGATGATGACACACTTCTCGAACAGCATGGACTTACGATTCTTGTTTCTGGTGAAGATTCACCTATTTTAAATGGAACAGTGATTGATTATAAACAATCTTTAATGGGTGGCGGATTTACGATTGAAAATCCCAATGCTATCGCCTCTTGTGGATGCG
>JBEVEQ010000220.1:0-4387 GCA_040512715.1 Paenisporosarcina sp.
GGAGAATATAATTATTAGATTCTCCAATACATATTTAGAACTTTATTTTTACTAAGAAAAAATAAAAATACTATATGATTAGGACACGAAAGATATCAACTAATTGCTGATGTTTATACAACATGTGGACCAAAAAATGGCGATACAACGCTCATTTGAAGCAAAGCTCAACACTCTTACTTGTTATCGACTGTCGCCGCGAAAATCTTTCGACTGGAACTCAAAGGCAGGTTCAAGATGCGGTTTTTAGAAGTCTTTCTGCACGTAACTTCTACTCAAAGAAACCCGACGAATCTTTACTGGTCCTTCTCAACGTGCTTCCATATATGACTGTGTTTAAAGCCGTTATTGTTTTTCAGTGTCAACAAATTTTTTCGCAATCATGTGCTATAATTACCCAAATATCCACTATAGGTGCAATATGGAAACATTTGAACAAAAACTAGCAATTATTGATTCTAACCCCCATCTATTCAGAAGTGCTACTTAATGTCGAAATCGCTGATTCTCACCATCCATCCAGCTCTCTTAAGATTTCATTTCATATAGTCTGTCTCCATCAACATAGTTTTCAAAATAATGAATTAAATTTTTTTTAAAAAAACAAAGTTAAAATAATTGTCAATACACATTTTTCCTAAAGAAAATTAGTGGTACTTTTTTTCTTTTTTTCGCTTTATTCCCCGTTAGCCCTCCATTCAGCAAAAAAAAGTTGCACCACAGAGGATGAAAATCGTTCCAGAACGTGTATAGATCATTATAGCTGGCGAAGAAGAACGATGAACTATGGTGCCATAGAGCCCATCCGTTATTCTGACTCCAATAACCACGGTGAATCACAGACTGTCTCACCCAAAATGGGTAGCACTTATGGGAGATTAATCCTACACTGGTTACTGCACCAGCCTCGCCTTTATTATAGGAAGAATGGAGTTGTTTCTTGATTTAGCCTATCAACTCAATATAATCCCTCTGAAGGCTCAGCCTTTTTTTAAAAAAGCATTTTCTGAGTCTCTTTTGTTATGCACTTTTCATGATCTACAATTGTTTTTAATTTTCGTGGGAGTTGAATAAGTAAATAAATAAATTAATAGCTAATATATTTTGATTTATTCGAAAAAATTACCAATAATGTAATTGTTTACTCCATTTGTTTTGTATGAAATGTTCTTCTTTGTCAAAACTAAAAATCAGTTCGATGAAGTGAGGGATATTTAATGACGTTTCAAAAACAGCCAAAAGAAGTATCTGATTTCGTTAAAGCTCGAAAGGTTCGTGAAAAGATTACATTCGTTCGTAAAAATGTAAAAGTGGAAGGCAAGATATTTAAAATTCTTGATAACTCGAGCATTGTTGAGATATCAAAAGAAGACCAAAAGCGTATAGGTGCATTATCAACATTAACCGTAGTAGCACATAAGAATTATGAAGTTCAGGAATGAAGGATGATATCTCGACTAAATCGCCATTAGGGAAATTATTACAATAACTTCTTGACTACTACACAATAATACCTTCTTATTCAACTAACCTTCACCGTTAGTTAAAGTGAAACTCTTCAACATTTTTCGAAAAGCTTACCTGAATTTAGTGTTAGACCTAAGTTCATCGACTTACTAAATCAGTTGTTTGAATAACTGCAAAACTGCTGGATTGGTAACAAATCCTATTAGTAATAAGATATAAACAATTCTTCTGATAAAATGTAGATTAAATGGAACTATAAAGTATGGCGTTAAGGGGATTCTTTTTTATCACATTAGTTTTTTATTCAGTTTTGATATCTGAGGTTAATCCATTTTCGTTTAAATGGATTGCTTCAAGATTGCTTGAAAAGTTCGATGAGTATATGAAACAAATCGAATAATATGTAGGAGAAATGTGGCATCGTTCCAAACTACCTACCACGAACTTATTTTTCCGAACAAAAAAAGTGTTAGAGCCTTACAGCTCCAACACTTTTTATTAATACATCTTCAAATATTGTTCTCTTTCCCAAGGGTGTACAGAAGTGCGGAACATATCCCATTCAATTTCTTTTGAATCCACGAAGTTTGCATAGATATGCTCCCCTAATGCTTCTCGAATCGTTTCATTTTTTTCAAGTTCTTCTAAAGCCAAGTGCAAGTTAGCAGGAAGATCTTCTACACCATTAGCACGACGTTCTTCTTTATTCATTACATAAATATTGCGATCCACTGCTTTTGGTGGAGTTAAATTATTTTTAATGCCATCAAGACCAGCTTTTAAAATAACAGCCATTGCTAAATATGGATTAGCTGATGGGTCAACTGAACGTACTTCTACACGAGTACTTACACCACGTGATGAAGGAATACGAATTAGTGGACTTCTGTTTTGCGCGGACCAAGCTACATAACATGGTGCTTCATAGCCAGGAACTAAACGTTTGTAAGAATTTACTGTTGGGTTTGTAATCGCCGTAAATCCTTGAACATGTTTTAAGATACCAGCCATAAATTTATAAGCTGTTTCACTTAATTGTAAATCACCAGATTCATCATAAAAGGCATTTTCTTTCCCTTTAAAAAGAGAGACGTTCATATGCATACCCGAACCATTAACACCAAACAATGGTTTTGGCATAAATGTAGCATGTAAACCATGTTTACGAGCGATTGTTTTAACAACTAATTTAAACGTTTGGATATTGTCACACGCAGTTACAGCATCCGCATATTTAAAATCGATTTCGTGTTGACCCGGTGCTACTTCATGGTGAGAAGCTTCAATTTCAAAGCCCATCTCTTCAAGCTCTAACACGATGTCACGGCGACAATTTTCCCCTAAATCCATTGGCGCTAAATCAAAATAGCCACCGTTGTCGTTCAGTTCAAGTGTTGGTTCGCCACGTTCGTCTAATTTAAATAAGAAGAATTCTGGCTCAGGTCCTAAATTGAAACTTGTGAACCCTGCTTCTTCCATTTCTTTTAATACACGTTTCAAATTGCTACGTGGATCTCCAGCGAATGGTGTACCATCTGCCTTGTTAACATCACAGATCAATCGGGCAACTTTTCCTTTACCAGTGATCCAAGGGAAAACAACCCAAGTGTTTAAATCTGGAACCAGGTACATATCGGACTCTTCAATACGAACAAATCCTTCAATTGAAGATCCATCAAACATCATTTTATTGTCTAGTGCTTTGTCTAATTGGCTAACTGGAATTTCAACGTTTTTGATGGTTCCAAGAATATCAGTAAATTGTAATCGAATGTAATTAACCTCTTGCTCTTTAACTAATTTGTGAATGTCTGCTTTAGTATACTTGCTCACTTCTTGTCACTCTCCTAAAAATAATTTTGTATATCATGCTCGTTTTAGTGGTAAAAACGAGATAAATCCCCTTGTCTTAATGAAGCTTTTTGGAACCTTCCCGAATGTTGCATTTCAAGTCTCAAAAGCTGACGTAATTCTGAATCAGTCATTTGCGGTTTTTCAATTGAAATATTCGGTTGGTTTTTCATTTCAAACACCTTTTTGATTCCGGCAAGATTTATACCTTGTTCGAGCAAGTCTTTTATCTCCAATAAAGTATCAACATCAATCAGAGAAAACATGCGTCGATTTCCATCTGTCCGCGCAGGATGAATCAACTCATGGTCTTCATAATATCGAATCTGTCTAGCAGTCAATTCAGTCAGCTGCATAACGATACTTATAGGTAATAAAGGCATGGATCTTCTTAGCTGTTGACTCATTATGGTTCACCTACGCTTTCTATTTATAATATTACCTTATGTTAGGTTTCGTGTCAAGCTCATGTTACATAATCTAACATGAGTTTTTATTATCGAATTCTAATAACTTTTAGTGTTGTTTTACGATGCTGTTGATATGTAGGAAATCTGCGAGACTCCTGCGGAATAAGGGACAGGCGAGACCCCGCAGTGGACACAATGGAACGAAAGCTAAGGACGCCACCTCGCGAGCGCAACGCCTTTTTGACCAGCATCTTGTTGACCAAAGGAGGCTTGTCAGTTCGTCCGCGGAAAGCGAGCAAATTCTCTTATATTCATAAAATCAACAATAGTTGTTAACATAGTCAAAAACAAAAGACAATCCTGGTGTACTTCCTCAGGATCGTCTTTTGTTTATTTATTCTCTTGTAATGATTGTACAGCTGAGAGTATGGCAAGTTTAACATGTTCATATGTGAGTCCACCTTGAACGAATGCAGTATACGGCGGTCGAATTGGACCATCTGCAGTTAGTTCAATACTGGAACCTTGAATGAAAGTTCCCGCAGCCATAATGACATCATCTTCATAACCTGGCATATAGGCAGGTTCCGGTGCAAAATGAGCATTTATTGGTGAATTCGCTTGAATGGCTCTACAAAATCGCACCATTTGATCAGCAG
>JBEVEQ010000224.1:0-4083 GCA_040512715.1 Paenisporosarcina sp.
ACGTTTTATTATGAGATGCTGATAACATAGTGTTATTAGGAATAAGAAGATGGGTGGTCATTTAATGAAACGTCCTTTTTTAACCGTGTTATTTTTCATTGGGTTAGGAGCAATTTTACTAGGGGTGAATTTAGGGTTTATCGATTTAGGAGAAACGTCTTGGATTAAGCTCCTTATTCCAGCTATCTTAATTGTGAATGGTGCAAGTTCACTTGATAGCTATACGAAAAAAAATCGTGAAGGCATTGTTCTGTTATGGGGACTTTTTACATTTATATTTGGTATTTTATTAACCTTAGGAGTTCTTGATTTATTTGATTTTCGTTATGGTGATTGGTTAAAACTATGGCCTATTATTTTAGTTGCGTTTGGTCTACATCAATTGTTTAAAAAGACGACGAAGAAAAAGAAAGGTAAAACAATCATTCATACGAATTGGAATGCTGATGATGATAGTCCAAAAAAGAAGAGAAGACCGATTGAAGCACTTCAGTTTAAAGAGCAGGATTGGGAAGTCGTTCCCATGAATCGAGTTGTGAATATAGGTTCCTTCTTCTTTGATTTTTCTAAAGCAAACATTCCTTTAGGCGAGACCTCAATTTATTTGAGTGGGAATGTAGGAGACGTCAAGATTTTAGTTGCAGATCATGTAGCTATAGATGTGACGTTCAAATCAAACGTTCTAAGTACAGACATCTTTGATAAAAAGGAAAACGGCCTTCGCTCTGAAGTGGAATATAGAACTCCTGGATATGAAGATGCTGAACGACGTATCAAATTTGTAGTGGATTATCATGTGCTAGATGCGAAGATTAAAAGGGTTTAAGGAAGGGCGTAATATATGACTTCTATTCGGTTTTTATTTTTAAAACAAGCGCTCCAAATAGCCATATTATCCAGTAGCATCTTGTTTGTCCTCATTCAGCTTCTTGTTCTAGTGATGCCAAAACTTCAACTATCGTTATTTGAGTCTCTCTTATTTATAGGTATTACATTCCTAGTTGTGTTATGTACGGGAGTTTGGTTTGGAAATAAAACAGGATTGGATATGTCAACGAGAATGACGGATATTCTTGCTGGATTTGGGCAATTGCAAAATGGCAAATACTCGTCGAAATTAACGGTTCAAACGGAAGATGAAATTGGTCTTGTAGAAGATGGTTTTAATGATTTAGCTGATCAAATGAATGGGCAGTTAAAATCCTTGCAACGATTAGTGGATCAAAATGTTACGATGATTAAACAAGCAGAGCAAGCCGCAATGACGGAAGAACGTCAAAAAATTGCTCGAGAATTGCATGATGCTGTTAGTCAGCAATTGTTTGCTTTATCGATGTTGGCGTCTGCTGCGGAACGGACAGCGATTCGTGAACCTCAACAGGCGGTTCCTCTCATTCAGAAGATGTCAGCTCTTTCTGTTAAAACATTAAACGAAATGCGCGCGTTATTACTTCACTTGCGACCTATGGATTTGCAAAACAAATCCTTATATACAGCAATTTCTGAATTAATTGAAGAACTTGAATCGAGAACAGATGTGATTTTTGAATTTCGTTTTCCAGAAGAATGTTGCCTATCGCAAGGCAGTGAAGAACATGTCTATCGAATGGTTCAAGAGGTGCTCGCCAATTGTTTACGACATGCGGAAGCAAAACTGGTGAAAATAATTGGAAAAAAATCAGGAGATTATTTTTCACTTATGATTCGCGATGATGGAAAAGGCTTTGATCCATCGAAGAAAAAACAAACTTCATATGGGTTAATTACCATTCGAGAACGATGCGAAGAAATCGGCGGGACTGCTCGATTGTTTGCAAGAGAGGGACAAGGCACGGAATGGACGTTTCATATTCCATGTCAACTTAGTAAAGGGGAGCTGACAAATGAAACCGATTCGACTTGGGATAACGGATGATCATGAAATGGTTCGGTTAGGGCTCGTTTCTTATTTTTTAACTGAGCCTGGGATTGAAGTTGTAGGTGAAGCAAGAAGTGGAACTGAAGGTGTAGCATTAGCAAAACAACATATGCCAGACGTAATGTTAATGGATTTACTAATGGATGATGGAAATGGAATTGAAGCAACGAAAGAAATACTAACATTCCATCCCACATGTAAAATCATGATATTAACAAGCTATTATGATGAAGAACAGGTTTTTCCTGCACTTGAAGCGGGAGCATTTAGTTATTTATTGAAAACACTTTCTGCTGAAAAAATTGCAGAAGCAGTAAGAGATGCGGTCAATGGTCAAGCGACAATTGCACCAAAAGTTACGGATTTGATGATGAAGAAATTGAGACCGAAGAATCGTATGCTACATGATGATTTAACTGAACGCGAAGTTGACGTTCTAAAATGCCTCGGTGATGGACTAAGTAACCAAGAAATTGGCGAAAAACTATTTATTGGTGTTAAAACCGTAAAGACTCATGTCAGTAATATACTAGCGAAACTTGAATTAACAGATCGCACACAAGCAGCTGTATATGCAAATCGACATGGGATTTTACACAAATAAATAAATAAAATGAACAGTGTTCTCAATCCGGGGCACTGCTTTTTTATTTTTTTGAACCTTTTTTGAAATGTCCTCATACATTAGGAATATTGAGCGGAAGGAGAGAAATGTTAATGAATGGTGAAGCACAGCAATCTGTTGAGTATACGAGTGCCTACGATCCATATGTGTATCAAACACTAATGTCTATTATAGGACAGAAAATTGTAGTTCAGTTAACAAATAATAGCTTAGTAATAGGTGTATTGAGTAATGTCTTGCCTGATCACATAGTTGTTGAAAAAAATAAAACGCCTTTTTTCATTCGATCTCAGCAAATCATTTGGGTATCTCCCGGCAATTAAAAACATGTTCTCTTAAACGTCGACATATAGTAAACAATGGAAACGGGTTCCATTGTAAAGCAATTGAAAAGGAGGAACATTTATTTTTCAACGAATAAATAGGCTTCAAATTGAACTCCCGGTACCTGAATATGGGGATGCAAATGCAGCTTCTGCTGTTCAGGAATTACTTGGCGGTAAGTTTGGAGAGATGTCGACGTTAAATAATTACATGTATCAGTCGTTTAACTTCCGTCAAAAAAACAAATTTAAGCCTTTTTACGATTTGGTTGCTTCGATTACAGCTGAAGAATTCGGTCATGTGGAACTCGTATCAAATACCATTAATATATTGAATAAAGGAATCTCATTCCAAGGGGATCCTGATGTAGCACCTTTACAAAATGGAAAAAATTTACGAAATACTTATTCCCTCATTGCCACTGCACAAACATCTTTAGCAGGTGATTCCATGGGGAATCCATGGCGAGGAGATTATGTGTTCTCAAGTGGAAACTTAGTATTGGATTTACTCCATAATTTCTTCTTAGAGTGTGGAGCTCGGACGCATAAGATGCGTGTATATGAAATGACGAGTCATGAAACAGCGAGAGAAATGATTGGCTATTTACTTGTTCGTGGAGGTGTGCATGTTCTTGCTTACGCAAAAGCGATTGAAATGGCCACAGGAGTGGATATTTCCAAAATGCTCCCGATTCCAAATCTAGATAACCGTGCATTTGATCATGCCAGAAAGTTTGAAGATCAAGGCTTAGGCAATGTATTATTTACTTGGAACGATGAAGGGCATTACAAAGATATTCGACAGATTTGGAAAGGTGAAAATCCAAGTAATGGTCAGCCACTTGTCGTGCAAGAAGGCAATCCTAAAGGTGGAAAAATCCCTGAGTTAGAAGATCTCCCAGAAGAATTTGCACCTGGTATTGGTCCAGATGAATATCAACAAATTGCGAAGCGGTTATTGGCAAATATGTAGTGTATTTTAAAGGATTTTAGTAGCCATTTAAAACCTATTCTCTTTTAAACATTGACTTTGTTAAACGTTGTTGTTTGTGTTGATTGCAAGGGAATCTGGGAGACCTTGCGGAACAACGGGCTAGCAACACCCCGAAGCGAGGACAAAAGAAAGAAGACTAAGGACGCCACCTCGCGAGCACAACGCCTTCGTGAGCAACATCCTGTTGGTCTGAGGAAACTTGCTAGTTCGTCCGCAGAAA
>JBEVEQ010000240.1:0-7494 GCA_040512715.1 Paenisporosarcina sp.
GAAACAGATCATGTAAAACGCTCAGAAATTCTATCATTTATTCAAATGAACTAGACATAAAAGAATATTCAAGTTAAAAACATTGAGGAGGAGAAATTCATGTCTCAAACAGACTATATCGCAATTCGCGCTGAAGAAGACGGTGTCAATGTCATAGGTCTAACAAGAGGAACAGATACAAAATTTCATCACTCAGAAAAATTAGATCGTGGTGAAGTGATGGTTGCTCAATTCACGGAACACACTTCGGCTATTAAGATTCGTGGGAAAGCTGAAATTCAAACGGCACATGGTGTTATGCAAAGTGAAGCGAAAAAATAGGCACAATTGAGTGAATGGACCTTCTTGCTGTGCTATAATGACACAATACGACATCTGTAGTTTAGTGAAATGGAGCACGTAGGATGAACGAAACTCTCATTCAACAACAAGTTGAACAACTAAAATTTAAAATCAAACAAAAAGTGCGCCATCGGACGCTTCACAAATATACTGGCGAGCCAGTTGTACGTGACGATCGGTTGTTCTTTCTATTGCTACCTTTCTTGAATGGAGAACAATGGACAGAGGAACACGAACAAGCTGGAATCGCTGTAGCAATTATTTACAGTGCATTGTTTGCACACGATCAAATCAAAGAATCGAATGCTTCCTCTAAAAGTCAGCAATTAACTGTATTAGCAGGGGATTATTATAGTGGTATGTATTATCAGATTCTTGCAAAGCAATCGAATATCGATTTAATTCGATCTCTTTCCAATGGAATTATTGAAATCAGTGAAAAAAAAGCAACTGTTTATGATCAGGTACATCGAACCTTCAACGAATGGATGTCAACGATAGTATCTATTGAAAGTTTATTAATCGAACAATATTATCAGCATTATCAATTTGAACATTATATTCCTTATATGCGACAGGCATTATTCATTAATAGAATTGCTAAT
Organism: Paenisporosarcina sp.; assembly: GCA_040512715.1. Taxonomy (GTDB): domain Bacteria; phylum Bacillota; class Bacilli; order Bacillales_A; family Planococcaceae; genus Paenisporosarcina. Next base: position 948 of record JBEVEQ010000240.1, read on the forward strand.
GAACTTGAACTGTTAAATGTTGGGAAGTTATCTAGATTTCAAGAATCGCTAATTGAAAGTGCTGAATTCCTAGGATACTCATCCGACTTGCGCAATTTGTTAGAAAACGTGTGTAATGAAGGAATTGCCCATTTGATTAAAGACATTGAAGGTTCAACTGTTCTATCAAAACCAATAAAAGTATTCATGTGTCGATTAATCAATGACTATATAAATAAAAATGCAGTTGTTCTTAAAGAAAGGTGACACACATGACGAAAACAAAAGAAGAGCGCGTTCATGAAGTGTTTGAAAAAATATCTGGAAGTTACGATAAAATGAATTCCGTTATTAGTTTTCAACAACATAAAAAATGGCGTGAAGATACAATGTTGCGTATGAATGTAAAACCTGGTAGTTCATCGTTAGATGTATGTTGTGGAACGGCTGATTGGACCATTTCAATGGGTGAGGCTGTGGGAGCAACGGGTCGTGCAGTAGGGTTGGATTTCAGCCAAAATATGTTGAATGTAGGAATTGAAAAAACAAAAGAATTCCCGCAGATTGAATTGATTCATGGGAATGCTATGGAATTACCCTTTCCAAAAGACACTTTTGATTATGTAACAATTGGTTTTGGATTAAGAAATGTTCCTGATTATATGCAAGTTTTAAAAGAAATCGAACGAGTGCTAAAACCTGGTGGAATGTTTGTCTGTCTTGAGACTTCTCAATCGGAATTGCCAATTTACAAACAAGTTTTCCGTTTTTATTTTAAATATATCATGCCTATATTCGGTAAGTTTTTTGCGAAGAGCTATAAGGAATATTCTTGGCTACAAGAATCGGCTAAGGATTTTCCTGGAATGAAAGCTTTAGCAAAAATGATGGAACAAGCAGGTTTTACAAATGTAGAATACAAACCCTACAGTGGCGGTGCCGCTGCAAGACATATTGGCTATAAAAATAATAGATGAAGCTTAACATAATTAAATTGTAAAAGTTTCGGTGTGGGAGAAGGTACTTAGAAGTGGAAAAGATGAAGTTATCCATGCTCTATTCTGACATGCGTTCAGATTTAGATCTCATCGAAAAAGAATTAGAGGTTGCTGTGAATTCGTCTTCACACTTACTAAATGATGCTTCTCTTCATTTGTTGCATGCTGGCGGAAAGCGTATACGTCCTGTTTTCGTTTTACTTGCTGCAAAGTTTGGCGATTATCAGATAGATCGTATTAAAGATGTCGCAGTGCCTTTAGAATTAATTCATATGGCATCTTTAGTTCATGATGATGTTATTGATGATTCCGAAATGCGTAGAGGACAGTTAACGGTCAAAGCCCAATGGAATAATCGAGTCGCCATGTACACTGGCGATTTTATTTTTGCCCGTGCCCTCGAATACATAACGAATTTCTCAAATACAGAGGCCCATCGTATTTTGTCATATACAATGGTTGAAATTTGTGTAGGGGAAATTATTCAAATCGAGGATAAATATAAAATTGATCAACGATTACAAGATTATTTCCGTCGTATAAAACGAAAGACTGCACTTTTGATTTCTTCTAGCTGTCAACTAGGAGCGGTCGTATCTGGAGCAGATGCAAAGACCACGATGCATTTAAAACGTTTCGGATATTATGTCGGGATGTCATTCCAAATAATTGATGATATTTTAGATTTTACCTCAACAGACAAAGAACTTGGAAAACCGGCTGGCAGTGATTTGCTTCAAGGTAATATCACCTTACCTATTTTGTTTTTAAAAGATGATCCAGCTTTCCGTAAAGACTTTGAACGTGCGATGTCCGGTGATCTAACTGAAGATGAAAGACTAGAACTGGTTAAACGTGTTCGTCAATCAGATGCGATAAATAAAGCAAAGCAAATTAGTGATCGGTATTTACAAAAAGCAATGAAAGAAATTGATGCATTGCCAGATCAGCCCGCTAAAAAAACTTTACGCAAAATATCTCTTTTCATGGGGAAACGTAAATTTTAAGTTGTTGTATTTTGTTGTATAAATTTAGATTGAATGGTACTATTTTTTACGGTAGGGATATCCCTAAGATAGAATTGAAGGAGTGTTTATTATGGAAAGAACGTTTTTAATGGTAAAACCTGATGGAGTACAACGTAACCTAATTGGTGAAATCGTTGGTCGTTTTGAAAAGAAAGGCTTCCAATTAGTCGGAGCTAAATTAATGCAAATTACACCAGAACTTGCTGGTGAACATTACGGTGAACACAAAGAGCGCCCTTTCTTCGGCGAACTTGTTGATTTCATTACTTCTGGACCAGTTTTCGCAATGGTTTGGGAAGGCGAAAATGTTATCGCTACTTCTCGTTTACTAGTTGGGGCTACAAACCCTAAAGAGTCTGCTCCTGGAACTATCCGTGGCGACTTCGCTGTAACAGTTGGAAAGAACATTATTCACGGTTCTGACTCTGCTGATAGCGCTGTTCGTGAAATTGGTTTATTCTTCAAAGAAGAAGAATTAGTATCATACTCAAAAGATTCTAATAACTGGGTTAACTAATTTCAAATAAGAAAGCAGTCAAATGACAATCATTTGACTGCTTTTTTAATTTCAGAAAATACGTACATACGATATAATAAGGATAGGAAGTTAGAGAGGGAGAATGACGGGTATGCCAGATTATCTAAAATTCATTGAACAAATTAATCGAAAAACAGGGATTGACCTCAGTTTATATAAAGAAGCTCAAATGAAAAGAAGGCTTACATCTCTATATGATAAAAAGGGATTTGCTAACTTTGAAGAATTCTATTTTGCACTTGATAAAGATCGTGATTTGTTGAATGAATTTTTAGATCGAATGACAATCAATGTTTCTGAATTTTACCGAAACGCAAAGAGATGGGAAGTTTTGCAGAATAAAATATTCCCTAAGTTATTACAGTCGAAAAAATCGTTAAAAATATGGAGCGCTGCCTGTTCTACTGGTGAAGAGCCGTATACCATTGCCATGGTGTTAGCGAATCATCTTCCACTATCCCAAATCTCCATAATGGCTACTGACTTAGATGAAAATGCGATTCATAGAGCAAAAGTGGGCATTTACCCTGAACGCTCTTTAGCAGAAGTTCCTGACGAAAGTAAAAATAAATACTTCGAAAAGCAAGGAACCTTTTATGAAGTGAAAAATGAAATAAAAAAAACAGTTACGTTCAAAAAACATAATTTGTTGAAAGATACATATGAACAAAACTTCGACTTAATTGTTTGTCGAAATGTGATGATTTATTTTACAGAGGAAGCAAAAGACCAAATTTACATAAATTTCGGCAATTCGCTTAGAAAAGATGGCATATTATTTGTTGGCAGTACAGAACAAATATTTAATCCGCAGCGCTATGAATTAGAAACAGAGGATACTTTCTTTTATCGAAAAATATAGTTCCTATTGCTGTCCGGAAAAATTTTCGGACAGCTTTCTTACAATTAAAATCACAGAGAAAGTTTATAAATATAAAAGTTTGACTATGAAAATTAAAAAAGATTATGTTATAGTGTTACTTAAAATACTTTAGCGAGTTGAAGGGGGAAAGTGCCGTGCGTTATTTAACAGCTGGTGAGTCTCACGGACCACAATTAACAGCAATTATTGAGGGCTTACCATCGGGATTATCTATAACTTCAGAATTAATCAATATAGATCTTAAGCGTAGACAGGGAGGTCATGGACGAGGTCGCAGAATGCAAATCGAAAAGGATACCGTAAATATCACTTCCGGTGTTCGTCATGGAAAGACAATAGGATCACCGGTTGCATTAATTGTGACGAATGATGACTGGAAGCATTGGACTCATATTATGGGGATTGAACCACTTGCAGGCGATTTAAATCCAGAAGATGTGAAAAGACAAATTACACGTCCACGTCCCGGTCATGCTGATTTGGTTGGTGGAATAAAATACGGTCATCGAGATTTGCGAAATGTCCTAGAACGTTCCTCAGCCCGTGAAACAACAGTTAGAGTAGCGGTTGGAGCAGTAGCGAAACAGCTTTTAGCTGAACTGGGTATCCATATCGTATCTCATGTAACTGAAATTGGAGGAATTAAAGCGAACCCAGTTTTAATCGAAGGATTATCCGTGCAAGAAATTCGTAAAATCGTTGAAACAGATCCGGTATATTGTGTAGATCCAGATGCATCTAAACAAATGACTGTTGCAATAGATGAAGCAAAAGAAAATGGTGACTCAATAGGTGGCATCGTAGAGGTAGTAGTTGAAAATATGCCGGCAGGAATCGGAAGTTATGTTCATTATGATCGAAAACTAGATGCCAAACTCGCGATGGCGATGATGAGTATAAATGCTTTTAAAGGTGTCGAAATAGGATTAGGGTTTGAAATGGCAAGAAAACCGGGTAGCCAAGTGCATGATGAAATAATTTGGAATGAAGAACAAGGTTACTCAAGAAACACGAACCGATTAGGTGGCCTCGAAGGCGGGATGTCCACAGGAATGCCGATCGTTATCCGTGGGGTAATGAAACCAATTCCTACACTATATAAACCGTTACAAAGTGTAGATATTGATACAAAAGAGCCTTTCAAAGCAAGTATAGAACGCTCAGACAGCTGTGCTGTGCCTGCTGCCTCAATTGTAGCGGAACATGTGGTGGCATGGGAATTAGCATCTGCTATTCTAGAACAATTTAATAGTGATCAACTTTCAAAATTAAAGACGTCAGTAGATGAACATCGAGCGTATACAAAGGAGTTCTGAGTATGCAAAATATAACCATTGATACGGTTACTAAGCAATATGACGTTCATATGGGAACGAACATTATTCATGAAGCACTTTCTTTATATAAACAACAATTTTCATCAGCCGATCATATTATCATTATTGCAGATGAGACAGTAGCTAACCTACATTTAGACAAATTAAAAACTTCGTTGAAGACAATAACAGATGTAAACATACATGTGTTCCTAGTTCCATCTGGAGAAAGTTGCAAAACCATTGAAACTTATTATGATTGTCACAGCTTTTTAATGAAGAAAAATTGTTCGAGAAAATCAGTATTGTTTGCATTTGGTGGTGGAGCATGCGGAGATTTAACTGGTTTTGTAGCTTCTACATTTATGAGAGGAATTCCGTTCTATCAAATTCCTACAACGATATTGGCTCATGATAGTGCAGTTGGCGGTAAGACTGGCATCAACCATCAGCAAGGAAAAAACATGATAGGTACATTCTATCAACCGGAAGCGGTCTTTTATGATATGTCATTTTTAGGGACATTGCCTAAAAAGGAAGTGCGTTCTGGAATGGCTGAAGTGATCAAGCATGCACTCATTTCAAACCCCAAATGGGTGAATGAACTTTTCACCATCCAGGATTTCTCTACATTGACACCACGGGACGTACAGGAACATTTATGTAAAGGAATTCGTGTGAAAGCGAATATTGTAAAAGATGATGAATTCGAGCATGGCTCGCGCAAATTTTTAAATTTTGGTCATACCTATGGGCATGCGTTAGAAAACACTTTAGGTTACGGACAAATTACTCATGGAGAAGCCGTAATGATTGGAATAGTTTATGCATTAATGCTAAGCGAGGAATATGCAAAACTAGAATCCGGCTTTGCGAAAAAATTCTTATATCATGTCGTTCAATTAGGTTATACATTTGATGCGATTTTGACAAAGAGATACGAAGATCTATATGAAGTCATGTCTCACGACAAAAAAGCTTCACATGGAGACATACATTTTGTTTTATTAAATAAAATTGGCGAGCCTGTGATAAAGGTTATATCAAAAGAACAAGGTCATTTAATTGATCAACGCTTAAAAAAGTGGGTAGAGGAGGTATAGAATTGATACGTGGAATACGAGGTGCAACAACAATTTCTCATGACACAGCTGAAATCATTCACTTAGAAACAGAAAGATTAGTGATTGAAATGGCAAAAATGAATAGCATTCATCCAGAACAAGTTGCATCAGTTATCATATCTACAACTACTGACATTTCAGCTGCTTTCCCTGCTAAAGCTGTTAGAAGTATTCCGGAATGGACTTACGTTCCAGTCATGTGTACGCATGAAATGAATGTACCTGGGGCAATGGGTTTATGTATCCGTGTGTTAATGCATGTGAACACAGACTTGACTCAAAAAGCACTTCATCATGTTTATTTAAATGATGCCATTACATTAAGACCAGATTTAGTAAAGTAAGAAAGAAGAGGCGAAACAAGATGAAGTGGAAAAAGCAATTATCAGGAATGAAGGCTTACCAACCAGGACGCTCGATTGATGATGTAAAGAAAATGTATGGATTATCCTCCATCGTAAAATTAGCATCGAACGAAAACCCGCTTGGAACATCTCCTAAAGTACCTCAATTTATCGAAGAACAGGGCATTGATTTTGCGAGATATCCAGATGGATATGCTGGAGCATTGAGAATGAAATTAGCTGAACACCTTCAAGTTAATGAGAATCAAATGCTTTTTGGAAATGGTTCGGATGAAATAGTCTTAATTATTGCGAGAGCATTACTTCAACCAGGTGT
>JBEVEQ010000246.1:0-4851 GCA_040512715.1 Paenisporosarcina sp.
AGAGCTTTAAAATAACAAAAGGAACACAATCTCAAATGGATTGTGTTCCTTTTTTTTGAATTCGAATTAATCTATAGGATAGCGTAATAGCGCCTGCAGTAAGACCAACAATTAATCCAATCCAATAACCAAAGGGACCAAATTCAGTGAATTTAGAGAGCAAATATCCAACAGGTAAACCAATCACCCAATAAGAAATAATCGCCATTACAAACGTTACATTAACATCTTTATAACCCCTTAAAGAACCTTGGACGGGAGCTTGAATCGCATCTGATAACTGGAACAATGCTGCAAATATAAAGAAGTGAATGGTTAATTTTATGACCTCAGCATCTGTGGTATAGAGAGATGCAATTTGTTCTCGGAAGAAAAATAAGATACATGCTGAAAAAAAGCTAAATATGATGGCCGTAGCAACACTAAGCCAACTATAAGTCCGTGCATCCTGAAATCTTTTTGCACCGACTTCATAGCCAATTAATACAGTTGCGCCAATCGATATACTTAATGGAACCATGTACAACAAAGATGTGAAATTTAAAGCGATTTGATGAGCTGAAATAACTGATGTACTATATGTTGACATCATTAGTGTGACTGCTGAAAAAATACTAGTTTCTGCAAAAATAGATAAACCTATAGGAATGCCAATTTTGCTAATTTCAACACATTTCAAAAATTGAACAGACGTAAAATTTTTGAAAAGTTCATATTCTTTAAATGGTTCAATCCTGTGTGCAATAAAGACAGCTATGAAAAAGATGAGCCAATAGGTGATGGCTGATGCATAACCAGCTCCAGCTCCCCCTAATTCGGGAAATCCGAAGTTACCAAAAATAAGTAAATAATTAAAACATATATTAATGGGAGCTAATAGTATGCTAATAAACATGGTTATCCTTGTCTTACCAAGTGCATCCATATAAGACCTTAAAACCGTATAAGCAAAGAGGGGAACGATTCCAATAAGCATTGCGGTTAAAAAAGACTTTGCAACCTGATGTACTCGATCTTCTAATTTCATCATAATTAGTAAGGGTTCAATTGAAAATATTAATATGATGATGACGACAATGGATAGAGCGAAGGAAAGAAACAATCCTTGTTGTACAATCGTTTTCACTTCGTTTTTTTTCTTTGCTCCAACTAAATGAGCAACCAGAGGCGTGATGGCTAAAAGAATTCCAGCTAAACCTGTATAAATAGGAACCCAAAATGATGAACCTATCGCTACGCCAGCCAAATCCTCACTACCATAACGACTCGCCATTAAAATATCGAAAAAAGAAACTAAATAGAGTGAAACTTGGGTAATTAATATAGGAAAAACAATTTTAATCAAAAGTGTCCATTTTTCTTTAAGATGTTTTGTTTCATGCATATGTTTATTCACCAAAATTCTTACAAAATTTCTCTTAGTATAGCATTTATTCATTAAAGTGTTTTATGTCAGAATATTCTTCATCATTAAAAAAGAAAAACAATTACACTTATATTTCATTAACTTGAAACGTATATGAAGGTAATTAAAATAGTGTATATTATGTTAAGGAAAGAAACCATTAATCCATAAGAAATCATCTAAAATTTTTAAAAATAAGTAAAACGTCTTTATAGAGATAGGAGAAAATTAATGAAAAAAAATACAATTGTTTTAACGGGTGGGGGAACGGCAGGTCATGTTTCTCTAAATCAAGCAATTATTCCAACTTTAGAAAAAGAGAATTATGACATACATTATATTGGTTCAAAAGACGGCATTGAGAATGAAATCATTCGTGATGCGTTTCCTCGTATACAATACCACGCCATATCAAGCGGGAAATTAAGAAGGTACGCATCAATTAAGAATTTCACAGATCCAATTCGTGTAGCAAAAGGACTATTACAATCTATCGTTATACTTAAGAAGGTTAAACCATCAGTTATTTTTTCAAAAGGTGGTTTCGTATCAGTGCCAGTTGTCATCGCTGGTAAATTAGCTAATATTCCTGTTGTCATTCATGAATCTGATGTTTCTCCTGGTTTGGCTAATAAAATTGCAATTCCTTTTGCTCATCATATCTTTTCCATTTTCCCTGAGACGTTAAAACATTTACCTAAAGAAAAATCAACTTGTTCTGGTTCGATAATACGTTCTCAGTTATTTGAAGGCAATAAACAAGCCGGCCTACAAAGATGCGGTTTTTCGGGTTTCAAACCAGTCATTATGATTATGGGAGGGAGCCAGGGTTCTTCCGTAATAAATGAGGCCATACGAAATAATCTTTCTCAACTTTTATTGACTTATGATGTCATTCACTTATGTGGAAAAGGAAAAAAAGAACGTTCTATAGAAGGGACAAAAGGATATAAACAATATGAGTATGTTACGGACGAACTTCCGGATTTAATTCATGCATCTGATTTGATTATTTCGCGTGCAGGATCCAATTCGATATTTGAATTTATGGCATTAAAAAAACCAATGCTCCTGATCCCTCTTTCGAAACAAAAAAGTAGGGGCGATCAAATTCTAAATGCAAATATATTTAAAAAGAATGAATGGGCATTAGTTCTTCAAGAAGAAGAGGTTACAACCGAGTCTTTACTAGAAGCGATTTCGCAATTAGCAAATCAAGCACCCCAACTGAAGGCTAAAATGGGTGAAGCAGAAATGCCAAAAACACCGGAAGAGATGGTTAAGCTTATTCTATCTTACGCTAATAAAGATTAGACACTTGTTAAACAATGTTATTAATAAGTAGGACAGTTGCTACACTTACGGAACAACGGGTAGGTAAGATTCTGTAGCAAGTACAAAGGAACGAACAAAGGCTAAGGACGCCACCACGTGTGGCAACGCCTTCGTGACAAACATCATGTTGGCCAGAGAAGGCTTGCCAGTTCGTCCGCGAAAAAGGAGCAGATTCCCCCTTTTATTTCAATACACCAGAAATTATGAGTTTTCGGCTATCCGTATAAGAATTGACATCAGTTTCCTCCATCGTTGGATTGCAAGCTGTGTTTCTCTTATCAAGAGGGTCAGATAACATTGCCGATAAAAGAGAAAAACCGCTGAAGCATTTCTGCTTTAGCGGTTTGTTTTGTTTACATTGCTTGTTCTTCTTCTTCAGCAAATCTTGCAGCTGCAGTAGAGAGGTAAAACAAATCTTTTGGAATTTGATACAATTCGTATTGTGGAACACCCGAATTAATTTCAGCTAATAAAACAGGATGGGTGTCATTCGCTTTCATTGTATATGCTAATTTTTCAGCAGCACGGATAGACTTTTCATTTTTACAATTAATTCGAAGGAAAACCGTATTAATATTATGCTGATAAAATAATTCTTCTAAAAAAAGATTTTTAGCTTTTTGATTAAATCCTTTTCCTTGAAATGGTTGACCAATCCAAGTGCCAAGAAAACCTGCTTGATTTTGAATATCATATAAATTGATAGTACCAATTGGTTGACCATAGTCATCCGTAATTGTACGCGAGATAACCTCGCCTCGTTCTTCTTCTTCCATTAGTTGTTTCGTCATAAACATTAATTCCTCAGCAGAATGTGCTTTTTGACGAACGTAAGGGAAGACAGATGGGTGCGATAAATACTCGAATAAGTGACCACATTCGTGTAATTCACGTCGTTTAATCATGTTGAACGCCTCCGTAACGGGGCAGGTCAAGACAGAATCTAAACCCTAGCCCCTCGAAATTTTTCATTTTGTATTGCATAAAAAATTCCGGGGTGGGAATCGAACCCACTAGGACCAGTCGTATTGCTGGTGGCGCACCATTTGCCTTCCCTAACGATCTATTTGACGATAAATCGTTATATGAAATTGTTTGCTTTATTACTATACTAACTTTTTTCGAAAATGCAAAGCAAAAAATACGTAAAAAATGTGTAATTTTTGTTACAAAGTAAAAGTGATATTATCAATGTTTAGTTGTCACCACAAACATTTAGATTTATCATGTAAGAATAGGGTTATTGGAGGAGATTTAATGGCATTCACATTCCTAAAAGTACATGGTTCAGGCAACACCTTTTACTTACATGAAGAACAAGAAAACACACAATATGATTGGCCAAAATTAGCCATTTCTTTATGTGAGCCTTTGAATGAAAAAGGTGCTGATGGAATATTAGTTGTATCCCGATCAACACACGCAGATTATAAAATGCGTGTATTTAATTCTGATGGTTCTGAAGCCTCTATGTGCGGAAATGGTCTTAGATGTGTGGCAAGATATGTTTTGGATAAAACTAAAACAAATCAAGCAGTAATTGAAACGATGAAAGTAGATTTATTGGTTCAAAATGAACCATCTATTTTTGACGAAATACCTACTTATTCAGTTCAGATTTCACCGGTGTCATTTGAACTTGAAAGTTTAAATATGAGCTATAACAACCAAAATACGTTATTTAATCAAATCATACCTGAATTTGCAGATGATATACATTTCACTGCAGTTTCAATTCCTAATCCACATTTAATAGGAGTTGTTCCTATACAATATATTGAAAACTTAGACCATCAAGAACAACTAGCCACATATTTAAATAGCCAAAATCCATATTTTTCTGATGGGGTAAATGTTAGCTATGTTCATCCTGTTAATGAAACAAGTATTTTTGTACGTACCTTTGAAAGAGGAGTAGGATTTACGAATGCTTGTGGGACTGCAATGAGTGCATCCGCATTAGTAGCCACTGAAATAGATTTAATTCCTAAAGGAGAAGTGACAGTTTATAATCCTGGTGGTTTTGTAAAATGTTTGATTGCTAGAGATTTAGAAAATCATGAAGTGATATTAATAGGAAATGCCACAATTATTGGCACCTATATTGGTGA
>JBEVEQ010000283.1:0-12052 GCA_040512715.1 Paenisporosarcina sp.
CTACTTTTTTAACGCTTTATTACATTACAAACAAGTCCGATCATAAAGATTTACAATTGGTTAAGATGGATGGATTACTATTATATCCACAGCAGCACGATGGATTCATTTATATGGATAGTAATCAATTACAGCGACAAAATGTTCACCAAGAATTTACCCATCATTACATTAGAAAAACGACCTTTGAGATTAATAAAGATCTTCTTAGTCCTCAGCACTTAAAAGATGGGATAGATGTAAGAAATATCGAAGCGATATTTTCAGAAAGAGCACCAATGACTGTTCCAATTGGACACATTCGGTTGTTACCTCCCGTTGCAGTTAGTAAGGTACTACAGTTTGTGAGCAGTTCCAGTAGTAGTGCCGGAGATAATCGAATAGTATATACAGCAAATGAACCTTTATCTATCGAAAAAATCTATATCCCATTTGACCAAAAAGTAAAAGGATTATACGAAATCGAATTTATGAAAAATCCAATATCTACTAATGGAGGCTCAAACAAAACTGCAAATCAAGAACTAGCCACGGAATGGCCAATAGAACTTGAAACAAGAGATCGGTTTACTTCAACCATTCAAATCAATATGAAGTCAAAAAGTGTGGTAAGCCTGCAATTTATGATAAAAGGTGAGACAAGAAGTGAAAAACCTTTTCAGATCCCTTTTCATGCTGCCGAAGAACCTTTTTTAACTCAATCAGACATTAATTCGTATATCAATCGATCAAAGGGGGTTAAGTGACATGAGAAATGCCTTCAAATATATGCTGACAGGTTATATTCTCATCTTTCTCGATATCCACTTGATCATAGACATACTTCCAGATCCAATTGGCTATTTCATGATTTTACAGGGTACCCAGAAAATCGAATTTGATGAATCCGGAATGCATCCAGCTCGGATAATAGCAACTTTAATGTTCTTTCTCTCATTGCCAAGCGTCCTTATCAATCCTCAATCCTTCCAAAACCAGGCTCCGGAATGGTGGGGAATTTACACCACAGCTACGGGTCTATTAGATCTCATATTGGTATACTTTTTATTTCAATTAATAAAGAAAGTGGTAGAGCTTCTTCATTCCCCAGAGCTTTCAATAAAAACGGAGAACACGTATAAGGGCTACATGGTTGTGATGCTTATTATCCTATTTATCCAATCATTTTTAACAAATATGAGTGAACATACCGCTACTGGCTTCGTTATTTTCTTGGTTTTAGCCGGTTTCATTACTCAAATTACATTTTTGGTTTTCTTACGTACTATACAAAAGCAATTTCCATACAACTCTTCTGATACAGGAGAATTCCTGAATTTAAAAGTATAAGAAAAGGTTCTCCCCACTAATTGTGAGGAGAACCTTTTAGCATTAATGAATATTTCGTTTCTTAAATCGTCCACCACGAACTTCTGCAATATTACCAATCGCAAGGAAAGCATGTGTATCAATATCTTCGACTATCGTTTTTAATTTTGCTTCTTCTAGTCTTGTGATTACTGTAAAAATAATTTTCTTCGTATCACCTGTATAGGCACCTTCTCCGTGTAAATAAGTAACTCCACGACCAAGACGGTCCATAATTGCTTGCCCAACTTCATCCACGAAATCACTGATGATATAAACAGACTTTGATTCATCAAAACCTTGAATCACAATATCTATTGTTTTAAAAGCAATAAAATAGGCAAGTAATGAGTACATAGCTTGCTCCCACGTAAATACGAAACCTGCAACTACGAAAATCATAAGGTTAATAAACATAATAATCTCGCCTACAGAAAGAGGGGTTGTCTTATTAAAAAGAATCGCAAGTATTTCAGTTCCATCTAGTGAGCCACCATAACGAATCACTAGACCAACTCCAACTCCCAACGCAATTCCGCCAAACACTGTGGCTAGTAGTAGGTCATCAGTAAACCGTGGAACTGGATGAAGTAAAGCTGTGGCAATAGAAAGAACAGTTATACCTAACACAGTAGACAGTGCAAATGTTTTTCCTATCTGTTTATATCCTAAAAAGAAGAATGGAATATTGAATAAGAAAATGAAAAGACCAAGCTCAAATCCAGATAAATGAGCAGCAATAATTGAAATCCCTACGATTCCTCCATCAAGTAGATGGTTAGGAACTAAAAAGAGTTCAAGTCCCATAGACATGAATATAGCACCCATTACGATCATGATGATTCGTTTAGCAATTACTTTTTTAGGAGTTTTACGATGAATCATGTGAAGCTTTTCATTTGAAGATTCTACTTTCATATTTTCATCCAATTTCAGTCCCTCTTTCAAACATGTATATCTAATTTTACATTACAAAAAGTCAAACTCCTACAAGTTAGTCTTGTAATATGACAATTATGACAAAAAAATAGTGGAAAAAGTAAAAATGAGGAGTAAAGATAGAGAAAATATATCCAATTTTCTGTTAAATTAGGATTTGAGTAACGAATTAATGACAAAATAAACCAATTAATACTAATTGATGGAATTTATGAGTCATTTTGTTTACATTATGGTCTATGATTACCAATTGAGAAAAAGAGTGTGTTAAATTAAAGGAGCGTAAAAATTCACGTGAATGATGCATTCGGATAAATCGGATGGAATTTTGGAAGGGGCTTTATCATGAATTTGAAATGGAACACTGGCTATCGTATGAAGATTTCATCCGACCACAGGCCTAATCGAACATCAAATGTAATGAAAAAAGCAGCAGTATCAGCTTTGCTTATTTCTAGTTTTACATTCAATATAGGTTTTGCAAAAGAAAAACAGTCAGAATCATTGCAAAAAATCTATCATATATACGCTAGCGGTCAATATGTGGGAGCGGTATCTAATGAAAAAGCGGTAGAAAAATTGGTTAATAACAAGATTGCACTAGCAAGCAACCAATACGATGAACTTAGCTTGCAAGATGGGTCGGACGTTTCCGTCATCCCCGAGCAAGTCTTTAAATCAAATACAAATGATCAAGAAACTTTAGATAAGCTAGACGACTTGGTAACAGTCGCTGCAAAAGCATTTGCTTTATCCGTCAATGACGAGATTGCTGTCTACGTCAAAGACTTAGAATCTTATGATGAAGTCATTAGGCAATTGAAACTTCAATCTGTAACTGAAGCAGAACTCATCGAATTGGAAGCTCGCAAGGACTCTACTGACTCTTTACCACAATTAAAAGAAAACGAAACACGTATTTTAGATGTTTTGATAAAAGAAGATGTCTCGGGTGTTTCGAAATTAGCTAAACCAGAAAAGGTACTATCTATTGAAGAAGCTGTTAAATATCTTCAAAAAGGCTCACTAGAAGAAAAAGTTTATGAAGTGCAAGCTGGAGATGTCTTTAGCAAAATTGCTCAAAAGCATGATTTATCTACTTCCGATTTGATGAAGCTTAATCCCGGAACCTCTCAGGATAGCGTTCTACAAATAGGACAAGAATTAAAAGTAACAGCCTTAAAACCTCTTGTTAATATAGAAGTGTTGAGAGAAAAGAAAGTTTCAGAAGTAGTGAAATTTCAAAATGAAGTAGAAGAAACCGACACGATGTATAAGGGCGACACAAAAGTGAAGCAAGAAGGCAGTGACGGGATGAAAGAAATGACGTACCTGATTCGAGAACAAAATGGTGTTCGTACTGGTAAGTCAGTTAAAGAAGAGAACGTAAAGGTTAAAGTTAAAAATCAAATCGTAATAAAAGGAACTAAAGTAATTCCATCAAGAGGTTCGGGTTCATTTGCGTGGCCAGCTGAAGGTGGGTATATTTCTAGCCAGATGGGTCATCGTTGGGGTTCATTCCATAAAGGAATTGATATCGCTCGTCCAAATGGCTTTGCGATTAAATCTACTGACAATGGTATAGTAACATTTACAGGTAGAGATGGTACTTACGGAAATAAAGTGGTTGTCGATCATCAAAATGGTTATCAAACTGTTTACGCACACCTTGCTTCTATTAGTGTTGATGTCGGGCAAACCGTCCCTCAAGGTTCTAAACTAGGAGTAATGGGTTCAACTGGTAGATCTACAGGAATTCACTTGCATTTCGAAGTGTTAAAAAACGGATCTCAGGTTAATCCAATGAGTTATTTAAGAAAATAAGTCGTATGGGCGGTCAATGTTAAAATTTGACCGTCTTTTTATATAGAAATTTGTCGAATTATTGCCCAGGAAATAATTCAAACTAATTCTGATATCCGAGATTGATGCGTAACGATGAAAACCGTGATAGAGTAGGGAATAAAGGTAAAAAAATTTCCCGCCTATATTGATTGTATGAGAGAGGATGACATATATGAGTAAAACGATTTTAGTAGTTGATGACGAAAAGCCAATTGCTGATATTCTTCAATTTAATTTAAAAAAAGAAGGCTATAACGTAGTTTGTGCCTATGACGGAGACGAAGCACTTGCAAAGGCAGAAGAAATCAAACCAGACTTAATGTTGTTAGATATCATGTTGCCGAACCGAGACGGAATGGAAGTGTGTCGTGAAATTCGTAAAAAATATGATTTTCCGATTATTATGTTGACAGCGAAAGATTCCGAAATTGATAAAGTTTTAGGATTAGAACTTGGCGCAGATGATTATGTTACCAAACCATTTAGTACACGAGAATTAATTGCTCGTGTTAAAGCGAATATGCGTAGACATCAAACGGTTCAATCAGAGGATGAGGAAGCAGCAACAAATGATATCACGGTAGGCTCACTTATCATCCAACCAGATGCTTATATGGTATTGAAACGTGATGAGTCGATTGAGTTAACACATCGTGAATTCGAATTGCTTCATTACTTAGGAAAACATATTGGACAAGTAATGACGCGTGAACATTTACTACAAACGGTATGGGGATATGATTATTTTGGGGATGTACGTACAGTAGATGTAACGATACGACGTCTTCGTGAAAAAATTGAGGATAACCCGAGCCATCCAGCATGGATTGTAACACGTCGAGGCGTAGGGTATTATTTGCGTAATCCTGAACAGGAGTAGAAAGCATGCAAAAGGTTGGTTTTTTGAAATCCATACACGTCAAAATTGTTCTGATTTATGTCTTGCTTATATTACTCGCCATGCAAATTATTGGTTTATATTTTGCGAGGGAATTGGAACAGAAACTCAAAACTAATTTCACTGATTCGATTAAAGATCGGGTGGACTTGGTTGAGTTCAGCGTGCGTGAAGAAATGACTCGGAATCGGGGAGATGAAGATGAAACCCCTGAACAAGGTTTACGTATGGCCTTATCAAGTTTAGATTCAGATGACATTATTGAAATTCGAGTGGTGGATAATCGTTACCGTATTTTAGCTACTTCAGATACGGAAAATCAATCGATTGTTGGTCAAAAGTCGACCGATGATTTAGTGAGAAAATCCATATCAGCAGCTAATACGTTCGAAGAAATTTCACTTGATCAACGCACAGGCGATCGTATATGGGTTCTTTCTTCACCTATTGTCTCTCAAGGTGAAGTTATAGGAACTCTGTATCTAGAGTCCAATATTGAATCTGTGTATAAACAAATGACAGAAGTAAATCGGATTTTAGCTGGTGGTACAGCCATGTCTCTAGTAATAACTGTCATACTTGGTATCTTTATTGCACAAACCATTACACGTCCAATTTCGGATATGAGAAGACAAGCACAAGCCATGGCAAAAGGGAATTTCTCAAGAAAAGTGCGTGTTTATGGGAATGACGAAATTGGTCAACTTGCCATTTCGTTTAATCATTTAACCAATCGATTACAAGAAGCCCAGTCAACAACAGAAGGTGAACGTAGAAAACTCGCCTCCGTTCTATCCAATATGACTGATGGTGTTATTGCCACAGATAGAAAAGGGCGAATCATCTTAATTAATGATCCTGCATTACGTTTGTTGCGAGTACCAAGAGAATTGGTTCTTCAGCGGCCAATTTCCTCTGTCCTTGGCATTGAATCACAATATGCTTTTGAAGATTTGATCCATATGAAGGAATCAATAAATTTAGATTTCAGTACACCTGAACGACCATATATTTTACGGGCTAATTTCTCCGTTATTCAAAAAGAAACGGGATTTGTGAACGGTCTGATCACCGTTGTTCATGATAATACTGAACAAGAGAAAATCGATATGGAGCGTCGTGAGTTTGTGGCAAACGTATCTCACGAATTACGAACACCCTTAACGACGATGAGAAGTTACTTAGAGGCGCTAGCTGATGGTGCTTGGCAAGATACCGAATTAGCACCTACATTCTTAAAAACGACACAAACAGAAACCGAGCGGATGATCCGTCTCGTTAATGATTTATTACAACTTTCGAAGATGGACAGTCGTGATTATGATTTGAATAAAGAAATTGTTGAGTTTAATAAATTCTTCAATCGAATTATTGACCGTTTTGAAATGTCGAAATCAAATAATGTGAATTTACAAAGACTTTTACCAGATGCACAATACTTTGTTGAAGTTGATACAGATAAATTGACGCAGGTACTCGATAATATCATCTCGAATGCATTAAAATATTCCCCAGATGGTGGGAATGTTCGATTCGGGGTAATTGTACAAGAAGGATTTTTGAAAGTTATGATTTCTGATGATGGGATGGGAATTCCTAAAGAGAATGTGGAACGCATATTTGAACGTTTTTACCGTGTGGATCGTGCGCGTGCTCGTTCTATGGGGGGTACGGGATTAGGTTTAGCTATTGCCCGGGAAATGATTGAAGCACATGGTGGGACCATTTGGGCAGAAAGTGAAGAAGGACATGGAACCACGATATTCTTCACATTGCCATTTGAGTTAGATGAGGCAGGTGAGTGGGAATGAAATATGTTGAACATGTAAAATCGGCTATTTTATTGCTGCTTGTAGCTCTTAGCATTTCACTGACATTCTCGATTTGGACGTATACACCGTCATATGACATTATCCAACAGGCGCCAGTTGTCGACATTTCGATTGCTGATAGCAAACGAATTAATGACGTGGTAAAACCATATAAGATGGTTTTCAGTTTTAAGGATGATCTAACAGGTACGTCTGCTTCTCCTCAGGTTGAACGAGTATTAGGGGTAATGAAGGAATGGGAATTAAGAGATTTAACCTTAATTAACAATAAAATATCTCCTTCTGAATTGAATGAATTTAGCCGTACAGCCAATCGTTTTACGATGTTGTATCCAGTTGATATTCCATTCCTAGTCTATGACAACATCATACCTTTTTCGAATACCAATATTCCTGAATCAGTAGGGTTTGATCGAATAATAGTAGATTGGAACAATGCTAAAGACGACGAAATGTCCATTTTTTTCGCGAGCTCTTCAACGAAACAAATCTATTCAGCTAAAGCCACAAAAGTAAATAGTCAGCAATTTGAAGAAAAAATATTAGTTCCAGCAGTGGATTTTCCAAAATACACGGAAGTTCAACGAAACGGACAGTTAACAATATATGTCCCAACTGAAGAAATTGCATCTATTAGCTATACGTACATTTTAAGAGATGTTCCACCTACTCGATTTAAGGATGCTTTATTCGATAACCCGAATAAGGTCCGCCGAAGTTTTGTAGGGACCTATAATGAAGAGTTTTCCGACGACACTGCATTAATGACTGTTGATTCTCTAGATCGTACTCTAAGTTATGTGTATCCATCAGCCGAAATAGTGGGTCCCGGTATGCCCTCTAAACTAGTATTTGATAGTATGGATTTTGTAAATGAACACGAAGGCTGGACAGATGACTATCGATTAGTAGGGATTAACCCAAATAACCAAAAGGTCGATTATCAGCTTTTCTTACTAGGTTACCCAGTTTTCAGTGATATGACGTCCACCACTATTTCAACTTATTGGGGAAAAAATCAAATTTTCCGTTATTCCAGACCTTATTTCACTTTAGACTTGTCACTACCTTCGGAAACAGATTCGGCAATTTTACCATCAGGACTGGAAGCGGCAAAAATGTTAGAACAAGTTGAAAGTTTAGATGGTTCAAAGGTAACTGGGTTAACAGTCGGATATTATTTAACGCGTGACGAAGAGAGGAACTTATTACATTTAGAGCCTTCTTGGTTCTACTTAGCAAATGGTATATGGACGAGACTTACTCCAGAAACAATAGGAGGTGGGAAGTTTGGATTGGAATAAAACCAAAACCATCTTTATTATTGTGTTTTCAATATTAAATGTCTTTTTGTATTCGCTGTATTTAAATAGACACAACGCGTCACTAGAAATTGAACCTCTTTCTGAAGCGTCGATTTCTGAGCGACTTCAAGCCGAAAATATTCAATATGAAAGCTTAGCCAAAACTATTGAACCGGAATCCTATATAGCTGGAAATGTTCGGATTTTCTCTAGCGATAATATTGAACCTAGAGAAAACCAAAGTTTCGAAATAGTAGACGCAGGTTCAAAATTAGTTGCTACTTTTAAAAACCCAGTTGCCACTCCTAATGTCAAGGATGCAGCAAGTTTTGAGGATTTTGCAGTTAAAAACATCGACAATGGATCTTTTTATAAACTGTGGAAGATTGATAAAGAAGCAGGTAAAGCGGTTTTATTCCAAACAGTTAAAGATCGTTTAATCTATTATAATTCTGGTGCTACTTTAACGATTTATTGGAATGAAGAAAGTGAAATTATTCGGTATGAACAAACTCAATTTGTAGAACTTGAAGATTTCCCGGAGACAGTTGATTTATTACCTGAAGAGGAAGCCGTTAGTGTTTTATACAATAATAATGTTTTACAGCCAAATTCAACAATCCTCAATCTTGTCTTAGGATTCTCAACGCTTGTTCAATTCACTGAATCCCAAGTGTTTGCACCAACATGGCGTGTTCGAGTTAAGTTAGAGGATGGGTCGGAAGAGGATTATTTTGTGAATGCGGTTGAAGGAAAAATAATTGAATTTGAAAAAAAACCAGTGGAAATAGAAGAAAAGTAAGGAGTTTTTGTCATGCGTTTTAGTGTTTTAGCAAGCGGCAGTAGCGGGAATGCCATATACGTCGAAAACGATGAGCATGCTTTTCTAGTAGATGCCGGGTTAAGCGGACGGAAAATGGAAGAATTATTTGCTTCTGTTGACCGCAATATGAAAAAATTGAGCGGAATTTTAGTAACGCATGAACATAGTGATCACATTAAAGGTCTTGGAATCTTAGCACGTAAATACAATGTTCCGGTATATGCGAATGAGAAAACGTGGATGGCGATGGATCCTTTAGTGGGTAAAATTCCACTCGAGCAACGCTTCCACTTTGATATGGAAACAGTGAAGACGTTTGGATCCATCGATATCCAATCATTCGCAGTGTCTCATGATGCGGCAGATCCGATGTTTTACGTCTTTCATGAAAATGGTCGTAAACTTGTCCTGATTACAGACACTGGTTATGTAAGTGATCGTATGAAGGGTCATATCCACGGAGCCGATTCGTTCGTTTTCGAAAGCAATCATGATGTCGGCATGCTCCAAATGGGCAGATATCCTTGGTCTGTCAAACGACGCATCTTAAGCGACGTTGGACATGTTTCCAATGAAGATGCTGCTGTTGCAATGAGTGAAGTCGTTGAACAGAAACCGACGCGTATGTATCTTTCACATTTAAGCAAAGATAACAATATGAAGGATTTAGCCAGAATGAGTGTTGCCCAAACGTTACAATCGTGCGGCATCATCCCAGGCGAATTTCTTCAATTATATGATACGGATGCAAATAAACCGACGGAACTCGTCACAGTTTAAACCTCACATTTTGTGGGGTTTTTCTTTTTGCATAAAAAAGCGATTCTATAGAGTGTGTGCTTTGAGTGAGAGATGGGTATTCTAGACTTCGTGGGATGTATTCGAGGATTCACGTGGTGTTTTCTAGGATTGGTTCGGGTCATTCAAGGATTCACAGGGTGCATTCTACCATTCGACGTCATCATTCTAAAATTCATTTATTTTAAATAATTTTAAATGCATTTTCATCTAATTTTAATGTTCGGTTGGTAGAGTAAGGGTATGGATTACAAAGAAAGGACGATGAATATGGGATATTACGATAATCATACGCAAGAACCACAAACTAGAGTTGTGAAGAAAGGAAGCAAAGGAGGATATTTCTTTAGCGGATTAGTAGGCGTTATGATTGGTGCACTAATCGTTTGGCTGATGATGCCTTCATTAGTCGGGATGATGCCTAGTGGTGTGAACAATACGAACGACACTGAATCTTCATTGCCATCGAACACGACACAAGTTGCAACTGATATTACGACTGATGTAACGTCCGCTGTTGATAAAGCTGCCAATGCGGTCGTCGGTGTAACAAATATACAATCGGCTTCAGATTTCTTGAGTCCTTCTGGCTCAGAACAAGAGGCAGGTACAGGATCTGGCGTTATCTACAAAAAATCTGGCGATAAAGCATATGTTGTAACGAATAATCACGTAATCGAAGGAGCCACACAAATTGAAGTGACTCTCGCTGATGGTGCTAAAGTAGAAGCAAAATTACTAGGAACAGACATTTGGACCGATTTAGCGGTTCTTGAAATGGATGCTTCCAAAGTGACTACTGTTGCGCAATTCGGTGACTCGGAAGTATTAAAACAAGGCGAAACCGTAATAGCAATCGGTAATCCACTTGGACTCGACTTCTCGGGGTCAGTAACAACGGGCGTAGTTTCTGGAAAAGACCGCACCATACCTGTAGACTTGAATGGTGATGGCCAGCAAGACTGGCAAGCAGAAGTCCTACAAACAGATGCTGCGATAAATCCTGGAAACAGTGGTGGCGCACTTGTCAATTTAGCGGGTGAATTAATCGGTATTAACTCCATGAAAATTTCTCAATCGACTGTAGAAGGAATAGGACTAGCCATTCCAATCAATTCAGCTATTCCAGTCATTGAGGATTTAGAACAATTTGGGGAAATGAAACGTCCATCTATGGGTGTCACTTTAGTCAATGTAACAGATGTATCTGCCTACCATCAGCGTGACACACTTAGATTACCTGAAGAAGTAACGACAGGTGTGGTAATAGATGAGGTAGTTGAAGAATCACCAGCAGATGTTGCCGGATTACGACGTTATGATGTAATCGTTGAAATGGATGGTCAAAAAATCGAAAACATCATCAAATTACGCAAGCATTTATATAATGAAAAAGAAGTCGGAGATCAGTTAACGATAAAAATCTACCGTGATGGACAACTCATGGAAATGAAATTAGAACTGACGGACAATTCAGCTATATAAATAGCTTGGGAAATAAATGTGAATGAACAATTATCATTGTGGATAACATTAATGACTTCACAAATGATTTACACAGCGAGTAGGTGGTGCAAACCCGCACCTTTCCTACTCGCTTTTACTTTGTTAAAATAGATTGTGGATAAAGTTGTGTGTTTTGTGTATAACTTAGTGAATACTTCGAAAATCGAAAGGAGTGGAAATAATGAAAATGACTTGCTGTCAAACCCATATAGATCATGCACTCGACATGTTTGTAGCCAAGCAAAATACCTTTCCGATTTTAACTGAATTAACAGCTGAAGAAAAGATATCCACAAAATGCGAATACTGCGATGACGCAGCAATATATTTAGTAGCGAACGAATGATTGAACACTACATATAGAATACGCCTGTGGATATGTGTATAACTCCTGTGGATAGCATGTTTGTAAATTATAAGTAAAGGTGGATAACCTGTGAATATCGCAATTGTTTCCGTTGGGAAATTAAAAGAGAAATATCTGAAAATGGGCATAGAAGAGTACACAAAAAGACTCGGCAGCTATGCTAAAATCGACCTAATTGAAGTCCCAGACGAAAAAGCACCTGAAAATCTAAGCTTTGCTGACATGGAAATCGTCAAAAAAAAAGAAGGCGAACGCATCCTAGCTAAAATCGGACCTGAAACCTATGTTATAGCGCTTGCCATAGAAGGAAAAATGAAATCATCCGAACAACTAGCCGATGATTTACAATCTCTGATGACTTACGGTCGCAGTAAAATCGCCTTTGTCATCGGT
>JBEVEQ010000294.1:0-4585 GCA_040512715.1 Paenisporosarcina sp.
CCATTTCCTCCATATCCAAGAAGGTAAGAATGCTTGTCTTCAGAAGGATGTTGTCCGATATAAGGGTTGTTATTAATGAGTATCCCAAAGGTCGCACCGAAGAGTTTATCCCCAATCTTTAAAATCAATCTAATTCTTTTTACCCAACTGGAAGAAAATTTAAGCATGCGAAGGGTAACTACATAAAATATAGCGAGCTTGTTTTGTTATAATAAAAAATAGATAACAAATCAATTGATTGGAGAGATGAAACAATGGATGATAAAACAAATAAGCCTCATATTTTACTAATAGATGGTATGGCTCTATTATTTCGCTCTTTTTTCGCCACCTCTGTATTTGGACAGTTTTTAAGAAATGAACAGGGTGTTCCAACAAATGGCGTACAAGGATTTGCAAGACATGTGTTAACGGCTAAACAAATGATGCAACCAACTCATATGGCGGTTTGTTGGGATATGGGAATGCATACATTTAGAAATGATTTATTTGACGGCTACAAATCAAACCGTCCAGCGCCTCCTGAAGAAATGTTGCCTCAGTTTGATATGGCTAAAGACATTTCTAAAATGCTAGGTTGGCAAAACTTTGGGGAAATTGGAATGGAAGCAGATGACCTCATTGGTTCAATGGCATGTAAGTGGCAAAATGATGCAAACATTACCATCATAAGTGGTGATAAAGATTTACTTCAATTGTTAAGTCCTACGACCAAAATCGCATTCACGAAAAAAGGTTATTCCATTTATGATGAGTTTACATACGAGCGTTTCCTTGAGGAATATAAAATTGAACCTTCCGTATTTGCAGATGTAAAAGCTTTCATGGGAGATTCTAGCGACGGGTATCCAGGTGTGAAAGGGATTGGTCCTAAAAGCGCACTTCAATTAATTCAAACCTATGGATCAGTTGAAGGAGTTATCGATGCCTTAGGCGAACTAAAGCCTGCACAACAAAAGAAAATTCAAGAGAATTTGGATATGTTACGTTTATCAAAAAAATTAGCAAAGATTCATTGCGAAATGGATTTGCCAATTGAATTGGATGAATTACAAATTCCAACGTATAGTATGGAACATTTAAAATCTCTAGAAGCAGCTGGGTTTAGATTGACGAGCAGACATGCGCAATCGTTGTATTCGATTTAAAACGGAGGAATTATCATGACCACAGCAGCAACACATTTAATGCATATGAAAGATTGTATACTTGCACATTCTGAAAACTTAGCCCGAATTATTACGGATGAACAAAATATTCGATACCCTGAATTGCAACGTGTTGAGGCTGAGTTATTTCCACTACGTACTGAGCTTGTCGAATTGTATGGTGCTTGTTTTGGCATGACAGAGGAGCAACGAGTGTTTGTTCTTAAGGAATGGGGTCAAAAAGCAGGGACTTATACTGCTAAAATGCAATTAGTTTCAATTGATATGATGCTGCGAGAAGTACCACATTATCGAAATACAATCGGAAGTTTAATAAAATATGAAGCGCAAAAATTAGATTTAAGTGTGAACGAACTTTATGACGTAATAGACGTATTAGATCGCTCCATTAACGATATTGTTTATTTCTTCAGTGTGCCATTTGTACTTCACGAACAAGAAAAATTAGCGTTTTCTCAACAAATGGTTGTCGAGTTGTCTGTTCCTGTCGTTTCTATAAATGACGATATTGCGATACTGCCACTTATCGGTTCGTTGAATGCAGAACGATCACGAGTTTTACATGAACGGGCTTTAACGGAGGCATCGCGATTAAAAATCAAACATCTCATTATTGATTTATCAGGGGTTCAAACAATTGATACTTTTGTAGCTCAACAATTATTCAGCTTACTCGATGCGTTATCCCTGTTAGGCGTAAAAGGAACTGTAAGTGGGATATCACCAATTATTGCCCAAACACTCGTACAATTGGGATTGGATTTTGGCAAAGTAGGAAGTTTTTCTACCCTTAAGCGTGCTCTATCTGTTATTCAATCAAATTAGAATGAGGCACAATTTTTACAAACGTTAATATATCTTTATTATCTTGATAAGAAACATGACGAATTTGGCTAGCACGGTTCCATCCTCCATTATCATGAAGGATGAGTGTTAAGCCTTTTTCTTTTTCTTCAAACCCAATAAGAGGTACCCAGTGGTAAGCAAATTCATATTTGTTGAACCATTTCAAACCAAAATAACGATCAAACTTACAAGCAACAGGTCTTCCAGCAAGTAATTCAGCCTTTGCTTCCTCAATGGAACAAGCTTTGATTGTCCAATCTGGTCCAAGCAATTTGCGTAAATTGCGCTTGAATCTCCATGTAAATAGACCGATACGAGTAGCGCCTAACGACTGATACAATTGATCAATTGTGTATGGAAAGGAATTGGGCATCCAATAGCTAAGTATTGTCCAAGCTGTTACTGGTCCACATGCTGAATTATGATAACCAGGGTTTATGGAATCATCGTATTGAGAGAAACCATCCATATCTAGTTGAACTCGCATATTTTCACCTCAAAAAAAAAGAGTTTTTCCGTCTGATTTCACAGTACGGAAAAACTCTTTCATTGTAAAATGTAACGCCTTGTATAAATGAAACTGATTTTATTATAGATATTGGTGAACATCTACATTTGCACCTTCAGCTAGTGCATGCCCAAGGGACGCATCAGCACGGTGGAAGTTTGCAATCGCACGACCAACAATATCACGGTTTTCAATGGTAGAGAATTGATCCAACAAGTTTTTAATTAGTGCTTGCTTAGTTGATTCGTCGTAACTGCGGTAAATTTCACCAGCTTGTCCGAAGTTGTTTGTCTTCTCGATGTGATTTTTACCTGCAACACCTGAGATTGGTTGATCAACTTCTTTGTATTCTGGTGCTTCTTTTGGTTCTGAATCGAAACTATTAGGCTCGTAATTTATGCGTGATGTTTGTTGGCCAATTGGCATGAAACCATCACGTTGGTTGTTGTGAACCGGAACTTTTGGTTGGTTGATCGGTAATTGTAAATAGTTCGGTCCAACACGGTGACGTTGTGTGTCCGAATAAGAGAACAGGCGACCTTGCAACATTTTATCTTCAGAAGGCTGAATACCAGGTACAAGTACACCAGGATTAAATCCAACCGATTCTGTCTCTGCAAAGAAGTTGTCCACGTTACGATTTAATGTCATCGTACCGACCAACTCATAAGGGAAATCTTTTTCTAACCAATCTTTCGTCGCATCAAGTGGATCGAAATCAAAGTTATCCATATCCTCCGGTTTTAATGTTTGCACATATAAATCCCACTCTGGATAGTCCCCACGCTCGATTGCTTCATATAAATCACGTGTAGCATGGCTGAAATCTTTTGCTTGCTGTTCAGCAGCTTCTTCAATAGACATGTTTTTTATTCCTTGTTTCGGAACCCAACGAAGTTTGATGTAAGTTGTTTTCCCCTCTTCAGTAATCCATTTAAAAGAGTGAACAGAAGATCCACGAACATGACGGTAATTTAGTGGTATTCCTTCATCCGTAAATAAGTGTATGTACATATTCGTCGTTTCTGGAGAGAGGCCCATGAAATCAAAAAGACGTGAAGCATCTTGAAGATTCGTACGTGGATCCGGTTTTAATGAATGAATAACATCCGGGAATTTAATAGCATCACGTATGAAAAATACAGGTAAGTTATTACCTACGAAATCATAGTTTCCTTCTTCAGTATAAAACTTAACAGAGAATCCACGAGGATCACGTGCTGTTTCAGGTGAATGAAGACCATGAATTACTGTTGAAAAACGAGTGAAAACAGGAGTTTCTTGACCTTCAGTTTGTAAAAATGCTGCTCTTGTATATTTTTTCATACTGTTTTTAACCACAAATGTACCATGTGCCGCTGCACCTCGGGCATGAACAACACGTTCTGGAACACGTTCACGGTCAAAATGAGCTAATTTTTCAATTAGTTGATAATCCTCCAAAAGTGTAGGACCACGTTCACCAGCTGTACGTGAATTTTGGTTGTCTCCGATTGGAACACCTTGGTTAGTTGTTAATTTTTTCAATTCAATCACTCCTTATTTATAATCATTACAAAAAAGTACTAATTAAAATGTAAAGTATATTAAACTTATTTTCAAGTGATAACTATTAAACTTTTAAAGTTTTCTAATGATAGATTCAAAGAACTTCACAAAAAAATCAGTCTATTTACTCCGGAGAATAAAGTGACTGATTATTTTCTTTTAAGTAAAATGCATGACCAAATTGTGTTTACACCTGTAATAGGAAAAAAGAGAATTCGCGTCCTTTCCTGCAGACTGACCACCGAACCTCCTCGCAAGCAGCGGGGTTTCGGTAGCCAGTTTTTCTGCGGGAGTGACGCGAATTCTCAATACATTAATCAATGAAACATTTACATGAAGTTAATTGATTAGTTTTTTACTTTTAACTCTGTAAATAGAAGTTGTTGAAAGGGAACACCTTCCCATGTTTTTTTGATAGAAAAATCAAAAAAGTTAACAGGGCATAAATGAAAAAAGGTAGACACAAGGTCTACCCGTTTTGGCTTTGTAAGAAATCAGTTACTTGTTCAGGTGA
>JBEVEQ010000314.1:0-8334 GCA_040512715.1 Paenisporosarcina sp.
AAATCGACCATCCTCCTATTTTCTATCTACCTCTTATTTTATAGATATGATTAGAATTGAGCAACTATTTAGACTGCTGTAAAGGTGACAATTTAATGACCTTAATCGCTATTAGAATACATGCGATGGATAACCAAAAAGTAAAATATCCGATTGAATGCGTATGTTCACTTAAACTTCTATAAATCGGCATTTGCCCAAATACGTAGTCAATAACATCATTATGTAATGTCCAAATAGCTGCAATTAATACGTGAATCCATTTAAATTTGTAAAATGGAATGTACAACACCGCTTGCAAGGCCATCGCAAAATGACTAACAACTAACATCCAACCTTCAAAACCGATAGGACCAGTTTCAACTTGAGTCCAGATGTTCATGACTACAGCCCAAAGACCATATTTTACTAATGTTATTAACGCTAATGCTTCAATCAATTTGAAATTAAGCTTTAATAGCCAACCAAATAAAGCTATTGTAAAAAATAAGCTTGCTGTTGGAGAATCAGGTACGAAGAACAGGAAAATTGGTGGAGTTATCTCCAGTTGACTTTGATACCAATAGTATCCAAACAAAGTTCCAAATAGATTCACTACAAATAAGAGCCACATAAAAGATTTATTAAATAAAATGAATTTCAAGTATGTAATAAGATTATTCACTAAATTCCTGCTCCTTATGTACAAAAAAAGAGCCAGTTTCCTGACTCTTTCTAAGTACTATCATGGACTTAATTCATCAATAAATTGTGCTAATTTTTGTAAATCTTCGTCCGAACCTTTCCATTGACCTGGAGGCATTGTACCAATACCTTTTACTGCGATATCTGCAATTTCTTCAGCAGTTTTCTCAGTTGTAGCCAATGATGGTCCAAGTCCGCCTTCATACGCATTACCATGACAGCCGATACAAGATGACTCCATGTAAAGCTGATGACCTTCAGCTTCCGTATCGAACTGTGCTTCTTCACGAATTTCCCCTTGAGCTTTAGCTGCTTCCCAGTCATGGTTCACAACAGACTCCCAAGTTAAGAAAATGATAGAAGCGATAGCCAATAACATAAATGCAGTTGGCAATGGACGTTTAAATGGACGACGCTCTGGTCCTTTGTCTAAGAATGGCACAAGCATTAATGCACCAAAAGCTAGTCCAGGCATTACAATTGCTCCAATAACATTGTATGGACCTGAAGCAAATTCATATTTCAATAATTGATATAAGAATAAGAAATACCAGTCCGGTAATGGTATGTATCCTGTATCTGTTGGATCCGCTTGACGTTCAAGTGGTGATGGATGCGCAACAGTCAAGATTAGATAACCAACTAAGAATACAGCACCAACAAGCCATTCTTTTAATAAAAAGTTCGGCCAGAAGGCTTCTGTTTTACCCGGATACTCGGAATAGTCTTTTGGAATTCTAGATGTGCGTACAGCATTTATACGAGAATCCCCGACAAATTTCATCCCTTTTCCGCGATGCATAGAGTTCCCTCCTTTTTAAAATCATCAAAGACGCATTTTCTTACAACGGTCCTGAAATACCTTGTCTACGAATCATGATAAAGTGTGCTGCAAGCAACCCAAGCAAAGCAGCTGGTAAGAAGAATACATGAATCGCAAAGAATCGTGTTAACGTTTGAGCACCAAGGATGGTCTCATCTCCAGCTAACAAGGTCTTAATTGCGCCACCAATAAATGGTACCGACGCCGCAATTTCAATACCTACTTTCGTTGCAAACAAAGCTTTCATGTCCCAAGGAAGTAGATAACCTGTGAATCCTAAACCTAACATTACGCCGAAAATTAATACGCCGACTACCCAGTTAAGTTCACGAGGTTTTTTATAAGAACCTGTAAAGAATACACGCAATGTGTGTAGGAACATCATCACAATGACTAGAGAAGCTCCCCAGTGATGCATACCACGAACAATTTCACCGAATGCAACTTCATTTTGTAAATAGTAAACCGATTGCCAAGCATTTTCGATATCTGGTACATAATACATTGTTAAAAACATACCAGAAAGAATTTGTATAACAGTTACGAAGAAAGTTAATCCTCCGAAACAATATACGAATGCAGAAAAATGGTGTGCAGGGTTTACGTGCTCTGGTACTTCATGGTCTGCAATATCACGCCAAATAGGAGTAATATCCAGACGTTCATCCACCCAATCATAAATCTTATTTAGCACTGACGTCGTACCCCCTTACGTTAAACTAATGTATTTGGTCGTTTTTTACCGATTTCTAACAGACCATCTTTTTCACGCACTTCGAACTCATCCAACGGACCAAGAGGTGGTGTACCTTTAATGTTTTTACCATTTTTCTCATAACGGCCAGCGTGACATGGACAGAAGAACTGATCAGGGTGTTCCGGACTAGCAGCCCAGTTAACCGTACATCCTAAATGCTTACATACAGGTGAAAGGGCAATTATTTTGTCCCCACTCTTGTAAACCCATGCTGTACTTGTAACTTCAGATGTATACCATGCATCAACTTGCTCAAATGAAAAGTCTACTCGTTCTGGTACTTCAGTAAGTTCAGCAACTTTTTTGCTTGTCGGAATAAAGTCTCCGCCTTCTGCTTTTTGCAATACTGGATCGACTGCAAAACGTACCATTGGCATCATCATTCCCGCGGCCATAAATCCACCGACACCCATCAATGTATAGTTAAGGAATTGACGTCTCGATACACGATTATTACTCATGTTTTTCCCCCCTCTAACTTAAAGGTCAGTCCAAATGGACATACTTGTACTTAAATAGTAAAACTAGGACAGTTCTATGATATATCAATAAAAAAGGTTGGTCAATATTCCATCAAGTTCCTACTGACACTTTGTGAACATTTCTTGAAGGTTATTCAACAGATTTCGCCCAATTATTCGCAAGCACAGGAACCACTTGTCTAATTTGATCGTCCAAAATAGATTGTCTTAACTTCTGGTCCATGTTTTCCAACGGAATCGATGGCGTATAGATTACTTCTAATTCAGGTGCTTCTGTTACCCAATGCATGTCACAAGTAATGAAAAAATGATGCTTAAACCCTGCTTCTGTAAGAACATCCTTCCACTCTTGAGCCACTACTTTACGACTCGATTGTGGTGTATATGTAACAGGTGGCATTAAAACGACTCGCCCTTTAAACTGATTTTCCATAAATGCAGTTAATGACATTAAAAATTCGGCTGTTCCTGCACTTTGTTTTATATAAGAAGCTCGTCCATCTACAAGTAATAGTGGAATAATCGCTGTATCTACAAATTCTTTTTGTTCTATAAAAATAGTCATGTCTTTTGATTTCCAATGCATTAAAAATTCCACTCCAAAAAGACTTCATCGAAATCGATGAAGTCAAGATTTTGTCGATTCCTTTATTCCCTGGAGAATTGTCGAAAGTTCAAAGAACCGATCTCTATCGTTTGCGTCTAGTGCTTCATCAATTTGTTTTAAAATATGCTCTTCACGAAAGGCATGCATACTTTCCTCAAGAACTGCTTCAGCTATCTTTCGATCTTTATCATTTGTGTTTAAATACGTTGGCATGAAGGGATTTTCCTCAAGCACTGCTAAAAATTCAGAGCTTGCAGGGATATTAGGGAAATTTAATTGAATATACATATCTTCCGTTGGGTGCAGGCGTAAATCATGAAATGATTTTTCTGCATCGGCTGTCATTAAATTCCCTTTATAAAATCGAAATGGAACGCCCGAGGACTCTGTTACAGACATGACCATCGCACGAGGACAATAATGAGCTTCTTCAACAAAATGAACTTTTTGAAGTAAATCATCGTGGCTTAACAAGTAATTCAGAATCCACACACACTCTCTTCGTTTCATCTGATATCTCTTAAGAAACCATCGAACAAATTCTTTCTTTTCCATTACAGAAACAGATGCGGTCATGTTACTCCTCCTTTCAATTTAAAGAATCAATTAAGTCTTGCCAGCGCTCTTCATGTGGTTGAAGAGTACCTAATAGTTTACCTACTTCGAGAGCTTCTGACCGTTTTCCTTCTTCTAGAAGAAAATAAACGTATTTTTCTAAAAATATTGGATCTTCTTTATGGTCAGTATATGCCAAAGAATAAAATTCGTATGCACGTTCATAATTTTCATCTCGCGCATATGCTTCAGCTGCAAAAGGATATAGTGCGGACCAATCATCTTGATCTTTTGAAACCGTTTCAATCAGCTCTATGACATCTTCATCCCGCTCTTGTGTATGTAAAAACGAAATTAGGGTTATCGTCGCTTCCATATACTCTGGATCTAAAGCAATGGCTTGACGTAAATGTTCTTCTGCTTCTGCCGTTTTTCTTAATTTCAAGGCTAATTTCCCAGCAAACAAATACAACTCTTTATCATATTCATCTCGACTTAAGCCTTCGAGAATTGCTTCATAAGCTCTATCATTCTCTTCAATCATCATTAGTGACTGAGCTAATAACAAATGAGCTGAAAAATAATCTGGATCTAATGTTTTTACTTCTGTTAATTTACGAATAGCTAGCTCAAATTGTTCTGCTTGAAAAGCCGCGTGCGCGTAACCAAATAACAAATCTGGCGTTACATGATGCTCTAATGATTCCTCGTAGTACGGTAAGGCGTCTTCATATGCCGCTCCAGCAGTTAAAACTTCTGCTAAACGTTCAGAAAGTCGAATGCTCGCGATTTCGTCTTGACTTAGTTTTAGTTCTTCGTACAAGCGAACCGCTTCTAAATACTTACCTGTTTCCAACATCAATTCAGCTTTAGCAAACTTTAATAATGGTTCGTCAGGCATTAACTCGAGTGCTTGATTAATCCGTTGTTCAGCAGCTTCGTAAAACCCTTGCATTTGATAATAATCTGCTAAGCTCAATAAAGCTTGTGGATATTCTTCTTCATGGGGTTCGATGCTAGATAATAGCAAGAGGGCTTCATCTTCTTGATCGATTTCCATTAATAAGTGAGCTCGATCTATTTTAATTTGTGCTTCTTCCGGAAATAAAAACTGGATATGTTGCAATATCTGATCCGCTTCTTTTAAATAACCAGATCCAATAAGCATTTCAGCAATTTCATATTGCTGGTCGGGATCACTTGCTAAGAGGAGAGGTTCGATTAATAATTGAACTTGTTCTAAGTTTCCTTCTTGAATTGCTTTTTCAAATTGACTATACTCCATAATTTATCACCCGTTTTCTCTCTTTTCATACCATATGCTACATGACGCTTGAACCATTCACAAGAAAAAACTCCCCGTTTAACGGAGAGTTCATAATGTGCACACATTTTTTAAATGCTCAAAGAAATTAGGATATGACACTGAAATGCATGAAGGATCATCTATTTTAACTGTTCCATTTGAAATTAATGCTGCTATTGCTCCCATCATTCCGATTCGATGATCTCCATAAGAAGTTATTTTTGCACCATTTAATTGCACAGGACCATTAATGATCATCCCATCCTCTGTAGCTACAATATTTGCACCAAGTTTTTTCAATTCCGTAACCACTGCTGCAATACGATCGGTTTCTTTCACTTTTAATTCAGCAGCATCTCGAATTATTGTCGTACCAGATGCTTGCGTTGCTAATAAAGCAATAATGGGTATCTCATCAATTAATCGAGGAATTAATTCTCCCCCAATTTCAATCCCTGATAGTTGACTGGATTTTATCTGGATATTTCCAGATGGTTCTTCACCACTAGAGGGAGATTCTTCAATCTGAAGGGTAGCACCCATCTGTGAAAGAACATCTAAAATACCGGTTCTCGTTGGATTTAATCCGACATTTTTCAACAGTATATCACTATTAGCCGTAATTGCTCCTGCTACTAAAAAGAAGGCCGCAGAAGATATATCACCTGGAACCTCAATATGCGTGCTGACTAGTTCTTGCCCACCTTGTAATTGAATATTCCCATCAACCGATTCCACGTGCACACCAAACTGACGCATCATACGTTCTGTGTGATCTCTAGTCGGTTCCGTTTCTTTTACAATCGTTATTCCTTCTGAATGTAACCCAGCTAGTAATATGGCTGACTTCACTTGCGCACTGGCTACAGGCATTAGATAAGTAATCCCCTGCAATGTAGTTCCTTGAACTGCTAGCGGCGTATATTGCCCCCCACTTCGTCCAGAAATTTGGGCACCCATTTGTCGGAGAGGATCAATTACTCTTCTCATCGGTCTTTTAGCGATTGAATCATCTCCAATAATGACGGCATGAATGGGTGAAGCCGCTAAAATGCCTAAAATTAATCGCGTAGTTGTTCCTGAATTACCTGTATTCAAAATGTCTTGAGGTTCTTTCCAGTTGTTAATTCCATCAGACTCTATTGTAACTTGATGTCCATCTACATCAATCTTCACACCAAGTTTTCGAAAACATGATATGGTACTTAAACAATCATCACCAAGTAAAAAACCTTCAACTGTTGTTTTTCCTTTAGCCATTGCACCAAACATAATTGATCTATGGGAAATGGACTTATCTCCAGGAATCGTAATTGTCCCTCTCAGGGACGTTTTTTTTGTAGTCTGTATCATGTCACCACTACCTCTCCAGATTCTAGGAAATATAGGTTTCAAAAACTGTTTCTTGATTCAAATATTTTTCTGCTAGCTTGCGATCCTCAGCCGATTGGAAGCTAATCACCAGTATCCCAAATACATCCTCACGTGTTTCTACAATGCGTATATTTGTGATGCTGATAGCATGTTTGGCTAATAAACCTGTCACTTCAGATATCACACCTGGGTAATCTGGAACGTCTACATATAAATCGAATACCGTATACATTGCACCTTGAGAAGTAATTGGTAATTCATCACGAACATGCTTGGCTCTAGAAAAGTAATGCTCAATATCAAGTGGATCTGCTTCCTTTAATAAAGCTTTTACATTATTCATTTCGTGCTGCCACTTATCTAATTGATCAATTAATTCGTTCCGATTTTGTACCGTAATATCTCTCCACATGATGGGGTTAGAAGAAGCTATTCTCGTAATATCTCGAAATCCACCAGCAGCTAATTGTTTCGTAAAAGGAAATTGCTCATTTTCTCCTGATAATTGATGAACAAGAGAAGCTGCAACAATATGTGGAAAATGGCTCACAACTGCTGTCATATGATCATGCTCATCAGCTGATACACGGACAACCTTTCCTTTTGTTACTGACAATAAAGATTCTAAGTACAGAATGTTTTCTTCCACTTCATCTTCCAAGGGAGTCAACATAAAGTACGCATTCTCAAACAAATGAGCTTTTGCCGCTTCCACGCCTGACTTATGTGACCCGGCCATCGGATGACCACCAATAAATGCAATGCCTTGTTTTTGTAACTTCTTCGCTTTTTCCATAATCATTTTCTTCGTGCTTCCAGTATCCATAAGTACCACTTGGTTTTTCAATGGCCAATCTTGGACTTCATTCATAAATTGTATAGTGGTATTAACTGGCGTGGCAAAAATAATGACATCTGCGATTCTTGCAGAGTCCTTAATATGAAAAGCCATTTCATGAATGACGCCTATTTTTTTTGCTTTTCTAATCACATGTGAATCTATATCATAACCGATAATCGTCAAGTCTTTGTTCTTTTGAAGGGATAATGCGAGAGACCCACCTATTAATCCAAGTCCCACAATTAATATTTGTTTACGCATGCACAACGCCTAAATCTGTAAGAATCTCAGTCAATTTTTCAATGAGCTCGGTATTTTGTTCGATGCTCCCTATTGTAATTCTAATAAATCCAGGTACACCTAGAGCATTGCCGCTTCGAACAATAAATCCTTTTTTCATCAATTCTTCAAAAATCTTGTCGCTATCCGTTTTAATGTCGATCAGTACAAAATTGGCTTGAGTAGGATACATAAATAAATTGTGTTTTAAACAAAACGATTCGAACTGAGCAATTCCTTGTTTATTTACAGCACGGCTATGCTCAACAAATGATTGATCACTTAAAGCAGCTATAGCCACCCCTTGACTCAGTGATGTTGTATTAAAAGGTTCTCTTAAAGGGTCTAAATTCGCAATCAATTCTTCGTGTGCAATGGCATAACCGATACGAAACGATGCTAACCCATATACTTTTGAAAATGTTCTTAAAATCACAACGTTTTTATACTTTGGAAGGTATGTGATTGAATTCCGATATTCTTTATCTGTAATGTATTCGACATATGCTTCATCTAAAACAATGAGAACTTCAGGTGATACATTGGAAATAAATTGGTCTAATTTAGCTTGTTGAATCAAATTCCCTGTCGGATTATTTGGAGAACATAACCATACAACAGTCGTT
>JBEVEQ010000320.1:0-7486 GCA_040512715.1 Paenisporosarcina sp.
TGAAGAAATTTATAAAAATCGAGATAAGTTTTCTCAGGAAGTGCAACGTGTGGCTTCGCAAGATTTAGCGAAAATGGGACTTATTATTGTTTCATTTACAATTAAAGATGTAAGAGATAAAAACGGATACTTAGATTCACTTGGTAAACCTAGAATCGCACAAGTGAAACGTGATGCAGATATTGCAACAGCTGAGGCGGATAAAGAAACACGTATTAAACGTGCCGAAGCTGCAAAAGAAGCTCAAAAATCAGAGATTGAACGCGCTACTGAAATCGCACTAGCTGAAAAAGAGAATTTATTAAAAGTAGCTGAATATCGTCGTGAACAAGATATTGCAAAGGCACGTGCTGACCAAGCGTACGAACTTCAAACAGCCGTATCTAAACAAGAAGTAATGGAACAGGAAATGCAAATTCAAATCATTGAACGTCAAAAACAAATCGAACTTGAAGAGAAAGAAATTTTACGTCGTGAGAAGCAATATGACTCAGAGGTTAAAAAGAAAGCTGATGCAGATCGTTATGCAGTTGAACAAAATGCTGCTGCTGCGAAGTCACGTGAAATGGCTGAAGCGGACGCTGAAAAATACAGAATTGAAGCTAGAGCATATGCGGATGCAGAAAAGGTACGTTTGGATGGTCAAGCAAAAGCTGATTCTGAACGCGCACAAGGTGAAACAGAGGCCGATATTATTCGTCTAAAAGGTCTTGCAGAAGCAGAAGCGAAACGTAAAATTGCAGAGGCTTTCGAGCAGTATGGTCAAGCGGCAGTATTAGATATGATTGTTCGCATGATGCCGGAATATGCAAAACAAATTGCTAGTCCATTAGCAAATATCGATAAGATTACTGTTGTGGATACTGGCGGTGGAGAAGGTGGCGGAGCCAATAAAATCACTTCTTATGCAACCAATCTAATGTCTACTCTACAAGAAACACTTAAAGCTTCATCTGGTATCGATGTAAAAGAAATGTTAGAGAATTATTCGGGTAAAGGAACACTTCGCCCAAGTCTAGATCGTATATCGTACGAAATGCAGGAGAAGAAAAAAGAAGAAAAAGCTGAAGAAGAAGTGTCAGTTTAAAGTAAAATCCCTCTATTTTTATAAATAGAGGGATTTTTTCTACAGGAATCGAAATATAAGAGTATACAAAGTAAATTAAATATACCGATTTGTAATGACAGAGATCATTATTTTAAATACAGTAAAAGTAGAATTAATTCTACTAATCGTTTTTTCGTATGGAGGCATTTTATGAAGTTAACGAGGGAACAAATTATATACATAAAAGAAAATGATAGCTTACCCCGCAATAATTTGGGTCATGCTGTGTCGACTTATATAGGAAAAACTGAAAAAATTGCCTATAGTCTTTTTTCCTTGCTTTCTAATCGTTCTTTTTGGGTGGGATACTCAAAGGGAGCTGGAAGCGTAGTGGAGAAATATACAGTTGTATTAGGTTTGCTTGAGGTTCAATATGAAGATCAAACTTTCTATCTAAGTGAAGGAGAAACACTGGATGCATCAGAGTATCCTGAACTCCTATCTTTTTATGGGGAAGAGGCAGTTGAAATACTTGTGGAAATGTCCACAGAAGAATTCGAAACCAATTTTAGAGACACCGAAATCGTTCAGAGAGATGCTGCTGCTATCGAAAAAGTAGACGGATATACTTTTCATCACTGTTCACGTATTAAAGATTACTCGATTGAATTATGGAAAAAACTTAATCAGCCAATAGAGAGTATCTCGATGTTGCGTTGGGGTGCATATTTTCACGATATTGGAAAACTAGCTGTTCCTGTAGAAATTCTCAACAAAGTTGGAAAACTTACTCCCGAAGAATGGGAAGTGTTGAAATCCCATACCGTTAAAGGTGCTCAGATGATAAGGAAACATGAAATCGAGTGGTTACGAGATGCAGCATTTATTGTTGAAGAACATCATGAAAGATATGATGGTAAAGGATACCCTTTTGGTTTAAAAGGGGAAGAGATTTCTTTAGAAGCATCTATCGTATCTGTAGTAGATTCCTTTGATGCTATGACAACCGATCGAGTCTATCGAAGTGCTCTATCCATTAAAGAAGCGATTCAAGAAATTATTCAAGGCCGAGGTACTCAATTTAATCCAATAGTTGTAGATGCATTTTTAAATTTATTACATGATCAAAAATTTAAATGGCGTTAATAGACTTGGAATTAACTCCAGTTCTTTTTCTATGGGAGGGATAAAAGTTGAAGGCTATTCTTTTTGATTTGGATGGAACTTTACTCGATCGAAAAGCCACCTTAGAAGCTTTCTGTTTAGCACAACATGTTAAATTTAATATATCTATGAATCGAGAACTTTATTGTAAAAGAATTGTCGAGCTCGATA
Organism: Paenisporosarcina sp.; assembly: GCA_040512715.1. Taxonomy (GTDB): domain Bacteria; phylum Bacillota; class Bacilli; order Bacillales_A; family Planococcaceae; genus Paenisporosarcina. The sequence continues at coordinate 2,384 of JBEVEQ010000320.1, forward strand.
AAAATGGGTATGTAAGAAAAGAGCAAGTTTATGCTCAAATGATGGAAGAGAATAACTGGTCGAACGAGTTGAAGGATGCTTTGATTGAAGATTACATGAATCATTTCCATGAATTTTGCGTCCCGTTTAAGGGATTACATGAAACACTCGCTGAGTTACAGAGACAAAAGTACTTAATTGGAATGATTACCAATGGTCGACATAAAGGTCAACAAGCAAGCGTAACCGCTCTAGGTATTGAATCCTTCTTTCATGTGATCCTCATCTCAGAATCAGAAGGTATTTCAAAGCCGAACCCATTAATCTTTAAGCGAGCGTTATCTCGACTAAATTTGGAACCTCATGATGCCTTTTATGTAGGAGACCATCCCGTAAATGATATAGAAGCCGCGAAGAAAGTTGGATTACAAACCATTTGGAAATGTAATGATGAATACGCTAATGCGAAGGCGGATGAAGTGATACAAGAACTTATTGAAATTCCGAACATGTTAAAAAGGAGAGAAGAAATTGAATTACATTAAAAATATGAGAAAAATGATTGGAAATGAAACGCTATTAACTGTCGGTTGTGGAGTGATTATTGAACAGAATAATCGGATTTTATTGCAGCATAGAACGGATGCTGATGTATGGGGAATCCCTGGTGGTGTAGTTGAGATGGGAGAGCTAGTAGAAGAAGCAGCACGTAGAGAAACGTTTGAAGAAACTGGATTAACAGTCGGTAAACTCGAGTTGTTTGGAATTTACTCGGGCCAACAAGGATATGCAAATTATGCTAATGGAGATCGAGTTTATAGCATTCAACTGATATTCTTCACTACCTCAGTTTCTGGAGAATTAATTCAGATAAGTGATGAGAGTCATGCGCATCAATATTTTGATAAAAATCATTTTCCTTCAAATATTAATTCTCATCAAAAACGTTTTATTTTAGACTGGGTTAATGGAGTACAAACACCAATCATCAAATAAGCCAAGGCACAATTTACTTGTGCTTCGGCTTTTTCTTTTTGAACACCCATTCTCTTTGAATGATAAAACCAACTAGGAAGAGTAGGCTATCGACACTTCCTTTAATCAACATTTCGCCTTTCCCTGTAAGGTGAAAAACAACGTGAACAAGGCTAGCTGATAAAGCCATTATGAATACGGCTAGAATCATATATTTTACAAATGAACGTTCGTCGCCTTTTTTGAACACTTTTTTCCGATTGATGATGTAGTTGAACGTCGCAGAAAGAACTCGAGCTATTATGGTTGCGAACACAATATAAAACACAGGAGTGTCGTCTTTCCAAAGTCGAATGAACAAACCGAACAAAGCCATGTCTAATCCAAAAGAAGCTATTCCTGATAAGGCGAATTTCAAAAACACTTGATAAATTTGCATCGAAGATTTAATGGGTTGGAAATGGGAGGATTCATTGTTATTGGTATACACAGTTTCAATCTCTACCTCAAATATCGGTATACCAGCATCTTTAGTAGCCGCTAACATGTTTAATTCGTAATCAAATGCTTCTCCTTTTATGGATAATAACCAATGAAGATGTTCGCTTAACAAGAGCCGAAGCCCAGTTTGTGTATCCGTTATACCAATTCCTGTTGCATATCGAAATAAATTTCTTGTAAGTTTATTGCCAAATCGGCTTCTGAATGGAATGTTCTTTTGATCAAAATCTCGAACGCCTAAAAGGATTCCGTCGTATTCGAAAGAGGCGTCATACAGAGTACAAATATCTTTTGTTAGATGTTGACCATCTGCATCGACTGTAATAATTTTTTGAATAGTGGGGTGTTCGTTTGCTATGTAATGAAATGCTGTTTTTAATGCTCTACCTTTTCCTTGATTTACAGCGTGGTTAAGAACTTTGACGTTTGGTAAAAAATTGATTGAATCAAAAAAAGAGGCATGTTTTTGCCCGGAACCGTCATTTACAACAAGTAAATTTGAAAAGCCTGCATGAAGGAGCTCTTCTATCACTCTTTTACACGAATCGTCAGGTTTATAGGCTGCAATCACGATACAGGTATTGTCCATGCAATTCCCCCCTTTCAACTTTTTACCCAATTTACAATGAGTTCAAGCCTTATTTGAAGGAAAGTGCAAATCAGTGTCGAATAAAGGAAGAACCATGAATTATGATAATTCCAGTGAATAAAATGCCAGTATTAAGAGAGAAACAACCACAACATTTATCATGTAGTATGTATTTCTAGCAATTTTTTTATTTAGCCAGGTAATTTGATCAACCATTTTATAACTTGTCACCATGATGGCGATTAGGATGATTACGGCAATGAGTGTGGGCATATCATATACATGCAAATCTATAAATCGAACGAAAATTAATGTACCAGCCATAATAAGTCCGTACGCTACACGTTTTAATTCCATAGGTGCAATCCTCCTTTGATTGCTACAAGTATAGCAATTGAAGTGTTGTAAAGAAATAATTTATTACACTGCAAAAATCAGTATAAGAAAAAACATCAGCTTGCACTATTGAAGGGCCAAGCTGTGTTTTCCAAAAAAGGGGTGTTCATTATGATACAATTCGTCAATTTAGATGAAGAATTTCTACCTCAAATGGCTGAGTTACTATCGCTTCGTCATATAGCAGAACGAGCAAAATATCCGTTTTTACCAGAGAGATTTGAAAATCCTGAAGAGACAGAAAATTTACTTCGAACAGAAATAGGCAAACCATATGTTAATGGCCTTGTGGCTTTACGTAATGGAAAAGTAATCGGATATTTGCTTTATGAGTTTAAAGAAGATGCTCAAAAAGGGCGTCATATATTAATCAGTTATCCGTCTATTGCAATCGATGTTACTGAACATCCTCGTTTGGTCAGACTCATGTATGCTGAAGCTGGGGCGGAGTGGATTAAACATGGATACTTTCAGCATATTGTTTATGCACCACTCGGCAATGAACGCCAATTAAATGAATGGCTGGAACAAGGGTTTCGATTCGATCAAAAGTATGCTGTATTAAACATGCATCCCTACGAAGTAAAAAACAAAGAACGTGTGAACATTCAAGTACGCAAAAGTGATAAAACGGATGAAGAATTACTGAAAAAAATGTCAAGATGGAACAGTATCCACCAAGCAGCTGCACCCTCGTGGAATCCAATTACTAAAGAAACACTCGAAGATGTGAAAAGCGGGTACGCTTCACTTGCGGCAGATGCAGAGGCCATTGTTTTTTTAGGAGAAGAGAAGGGCATGCCAGCTGGATTTCATGTGTACTTTGATGCAGAATCCAAAAATTCGATGTTCACACCAGAGAATTGCGTGGAATTAAAAGCAGCTTCAACAAACCCTGGATTGCGTGGTCGAGGCATTGGAAAGGCATTAACTGATTTTAGCGTAAGTAAACTTATGGAAATGGGTTATCACTATTGTTTAGCGGATTGGCATACGCCTAATCATCTATCATCTTATTTTTGGCCGAAGATGGGGTATCAGCCATTTATGGTTCGCATTATCCGTACAGTGGATAACCGGATTGCGTGGGCCCATGGTAAATAAAATTCGCATTGTCGGCCCTGTGGGTAGCGGAAAATCTACACTGGCTCGAAAAATGGCCCAGGCACGTGGGATTCCAATGTTTACATTAGATGATATGGTATGGTCAAGAGGTCCAAATGGAGATACAAGGAATACAAATGATGTACGTGATTCATTGTTAAACGATGTTGTACAACAGGCATCTTGGATTATTGAAGGAACTCATATAGGTTGGTCTGATCAATCGTTTGAATGTGCAGATATGATTATTTTTTTGAATCCTCGTGTGCCAGTAAGGGTATACCGTTTTTCTAAACGGTTTTTTCGACAGAAAAGGGGTTTAGAACCTACTAGTTATATTCCCACATGGACAATCTATGGAAGAATGTTCAAATGGACATATCAGTATGAAACCATTTTCAAACATCAAGTTCGATCCATTATGCTGAAGTCACAAACAGAGTCGATCGAAATACATGATGGCAAAGAGTTAGGAGTTTTTTAATGGAGAATCAACCGTTTGTCGCATCTTGGAGTGGTGGGAAAGATTCAGCGATGGCATATTATAAAGCAATTCAATTAGGTATGACACCTAAGCGTTTATTGACCATGTTCCAAGAAGATGAGGAAATATCTAAATCACATGCCTTGCCTTTTGCCGTTATCGAGGCACAGGCAAAGCGAGTAGGAGTTCCGTTAATGATACGCGGAGCAGGATGGTCCGATTATGAAATGAAATTCATTGAAGCGATGGATGAATGTCGTGTAGACGGAATTACTCATGGCGTTTTTGGTGATATCGATTTAAAAGGTCATCTCGAATGGGTTCAAAAAACATGTGAAAAATCAGATATTGTCCCGATACATCCATTGTGGCAACAGCCACGCCGTCCGATATTGGAAGAGTTGTTAAAAGTGGGCTTTGAAGCGGTGATTGTCGTGATTAATACAGAGATGATGCCACCGAAGTATATCGGTCGAACGTTTACGATCGAGTTAATGGACGAGTTAAAAGCACTCGGGATTGACTCATGTGGTGAAAACGGAGAATTTCATACTATAGTTATAGATGGACCTATTTTCTCTTCTCGAGTACCTGTAACTTTTGGTGAAGTTCGTGAAAATGAAGGATATGTATTCTTGGATGTTTCATTAAAAGGTAAGTAAACTCGCGAAGTGAATTATTCTTGAAAAGAAAACGGCCATCCATAGTAAAAATGGATGGCCGTTTTTTTACCTAGTCTATGTTAAATGTTGCTGTTAATATTCCGCAAAACATCTGCGCTTTCCGTGGGCGAGCGTCGAGTCTCCGCTAGTTTACTCTATATCACATATTAGCAAGCAGGGTTATATATTACTGTACGTTTAGGTGATTGTAGTGAAAGACAGTGCCTCCAGTGGGATCAGTGTGTCCAAGTGAGACCCCACAGCGAGCTAAAAGGAACGAAGGTTAAACTACGCCACTTCGCGAGCGCAACGTCTTCGTGACCAACATCCTGTTGGCCTAACGGACCGCCCGCGGAAAGCGTCCGTCTCTTACTGTTTCTGCATCACTGCGTTAGCTTCGAAACATGGAAGTA